>NZ_JAMYQZ010000029.1:0-66329 GCF_040321145.1 Mesorhizobium sp. M0514 | reverse complement strand
CCGGCGCCGCTTTCGACCAGCACTTCATGGCCATGCGCGACATATTCGCGGACGGAGCCCGGCGTCAGGCCGACGCGGTATTCGTGGTTCTTGATTTCCTTGGGGCAACCGACGCGCATAGTCTTCTCCTGATCCGGCCCTTCGGGCTCGTTCCCTGTATCAACCGAGTGAACCACGAATCGTTGCGCAGGTGTTTGCGAATGCGCTTGCGCGGGGTCACGCGTTTCGATAATCGTTGCGCGAAGTCAAGGAAATTTCGCAGGAATCACGAGAAATGCCGCTCGACAGGATCGATGTCGCCATTCTCGAGGCACTGCAGAAGGATGGCCGCATACCCAATGCGGCGCTCGCCGAAAGGGTCGGCCTGTCGCAGTCGGCCTGTTCGCGCCGGCTCGACAATCTGGAGAAATCCGGCACCATCCGCGGCTATCACGCCCGGCTTTCGAATGCAGCGCTCGGCCACCAGATGACGGCGATCGTGCACATATCGCTGTCGGGACAATTCGAAAAGACGCTGTCGGATTTCGAGGCGGCGATCAAGCGCTGCCCCAATGTGCTGTCCTGCCACCTGATGTCGGGCGAATATGACTATATCCTGCGCATCGCCGCCAAGGACCTGGTCGACTATGAGCGCATCCACAAGGAATGGCTGTCGGCGATGCCGCACGTGACCAAGATCAATTCGTCGTTTGCCCTGCGCGAGATCGTCGATCGCACGGCCATGGGCATGAAGCCGGAACTGGCTTAGCCCTGAGCAGCCTCGGTCACCAGCCTATCCATCGGAATATCGTGCGGCTGCGGGTAGATGGTGGCTATGCGCTGCAGTTCGTAGCCGACGCCGATGACCAATGGCTTGAACGGCATGGCAGCCAGCGTGCGGTCGAAGAAGCCACCGCCATAGCCCAGGCGGTAGTTTCGCGGGTCGATGCCGACGATCGGCGAGATGACGATGTCGGGCAGCACCGGGTCGCCTTCGGCGGGGATAGGGATGTTCCAGACGCCTTTTTCCAGCCGGTCGCCAGGCACATAAGCGCGGAAGATCAGCGGCTGGCCCTTCTCGATGACGACTGGCAGTGCCGTGCGGCCGCCGCGCTGGTTGATCGACGCCATCCACGACCGCAGGTCCGGCTCGCCGCGAAACGGCCAGTAGAGGCTGACCATGCGGCCGGCAATGTCGCCGATTGCCGCGTCGAGGCCTTCGGTGATAGCCCGCGACATCGCCACCCGCGCATCGGCCGAAACCGCCAACCGTGCCGCGATCAGACGCTCGCGCTCGGCCTTGCGCCAACGGCGCACATCGGTCCAATCGGACGTGGGCGCGCGAAATTCCGGATCGAGTTCGTGCATGAAGCAAGGCGGCGAAGAATATTGCGCCCGCCCTTTGCCATCTTTGTCATCGTCGTTGGCCATGCTTCACTCCCGTGGTTCCAGCCCCTGCAAGGCTATACCCGTCCAGGCTTGCCGACATAGGCATTCGCGACATCCGGCGACGAGTCCTGGGCAGCCTTACGCGCGGCAGTCTAGCGCGCCGCGACATTGTTGCGGTGCACAAAAATCACTAGATAAAGGGAGACAAACAGGGGTGAATGCGATGAGTGAAACCAGCCATCATGTCGTTGTCGTCGGCGCAGGGTTCGGCGGTCTCGAACTCACGCGGGCGCTGGCCGGCGCACCCGTGCGCATCACCATGATCGACAAGCGCAACCATCACCTTTTCCAGCCGCTGCTCTACCAGGTGGCGACCACCTCGCTGGCGACCTCGGAAGTTGCCTGGCCGATCCGTCATCTGCTGCGCAAGCGCGAGGACGTGACGACCCTGCTCGGCAACGTCACCGGCGTCGACCGTCCAGGCAAACGCGTGCTGCTTGAGGACGGCAGTTCTGTTCCCTACGACACGCTGGTGCTCGCCACCGGCGCGCGTCATGCTTATTTCGGCCACGACGAATGGGAGCCTTTCGCGCCCGGGCTGAAGACGCTTGAAGACGCAACCACCATTCGCCGGCGCATCCTGCTCGCCTTCGAGCAGGCCGAGCGCGAGACCGATCCGGCCAAGCGCCAGGCACTGCTGACACTGGTCATCGTCGGCGGCGGCCCGACCGGCGTGGAGCTTGCCGGCACCATTGTCGAGCTCGCGCATGAAACGCTGCGTGGCGAATTCCGCAACATCGACACGCGTGAGGCGCGTGTGGTGCTGGTCGAGGCCGGAGACAGGATCCTAGCCAATTTCGCGCCAAAGCTGTCCGACTATGCGCGCAAGGCGCTGGAGCTGCGGGGCGTCACGGTCGAGCTTGGCCGCGCCGTCACGCGCCTCGATGCTGAAGGCGTCGTCTTTGGCGATACGCATCTGCCGGCGCGAACCATCCTGTGGGCCGCCGGCGTGGCGGCTTCACCCGCGGGAGAGTGGCTGGGCGCGCCGGTGGACCGGGCGGGCAGGGTAATGGTCGAGCCCGATCTGACCGTGCCGAACAGTCCTGAAATCTTCGTCATCGGCGACACCGCGCATGTCTTGCGGCCGGACGGCAAACCGGTGCCCGGCGTGGCGCCCTCGGCCAAGCAGGAGGGCAAGCATGTTGCCGCGACGATCAGGGCGCGGCTGGCCGGCGATAGCGCGCCGCGCCCTTTCCGCTACAAACATGCCGGCGACCTGGCGACGATCGGCAAGTGGGCAGCCGCGATCGATTTCGGCTCGATCAAGCTCACGGGATGGCTTGCCTGGTGGCTGTGGGGCGTGGCGCATATCTACTTCCTGATCGGTTTTCGCAACCGGCTCTCGGTTTCGCTTAGCTGGCTATGGATCTATTTCACCGGCCAGCGCAGCGCGCGGCTGATCACCCAGGGCGATGATAACAAGGGCTGAGGTTCTCAACCGCGGCCAAGGATATTCATCCAGCCGTCACCTTTAGCTGATCGACTGACTTCCCGATGGACATGGCCGGTTTTCGGCGCGAAGCTTCCGCTCGGGGCTGGGATCTTGTCATGTCGCTGGGAAGGAAAACCAATGCCGCATCTCAACTACCCCGTCTCCCGCCGTAGTTTGCTTGCCGGTGCGGCCGCCAGCGGGGCGCTGATCATGCTGCATCCGTTTTCCGCCCGCGCGCATCCAATCAGGCGCATCTGAGGATCATGGAGACCACCGACATCCATGTGAATGTGCTGCCTTACGACTACTACGCAGACAAAGCCAACGACACGATGGGCCTGTCGCGGACGGCCTCACTGATAGCGGCGGTGCGCAAGGAAGCCACCAATGCGATGCTGATCGACAATGGCGATCTTTTGCAGGGCAATCCGATGGGCGATTACATCGCCTATGAGAAGGGCCTCAAGGAAGGCGATCTGCATCCGATCATGAAGGGCATGAACCTGCTGGGCTATGAATGCTCGACGCTCGGCAATCACGAGTTCAATTACGGCCTGTCGTTCCTCGACAAGGTGCTGGCCGGGGCCAATTTCCCGTTCGTCTGCGCCAATCTGATCCGCGGCACCGAGCTTGCCGCCAACCCGCGCGACGACAAGCTCTACCTCAAGCCCTATGTCATCCTCGACAAGAAGATCAAGGACGGGTCGGGCGCCGAGCAGCCGATCAAGATCGGCATCATCGGCTTCGTGCCGCCGCAGATCATGGTCTGGGACCTGAAGAACCTGGAAGGCAATGTCAGGACGCGCGACATCGTCGAGGCGGCCAGGGCATGGGTGCCGCAGATCAAGGAGGAGGGCGCCGACATCGTCATCGCGCTCTCGCATTCCGGCATCGATATCAAGCAGGGCGACGGCATGGAGAACGCCTCCTTCTTCGTCGCCGGCGTCGAAGGCATCGATGCGGTGTTCACCGGCCATCAGCATCTCGTCTTCCCCGGCAAGAAGGATTTTCAGGCGCTCGAAGGCGTCGACACCGAGAAAGGCACGCTGCAGGGCAAGCCCGCCGTGATGGGCGGTTTCTGGGGCTCGCATATGGGACTGATCGATCTGCTTCTGGAACGGGACGGATCGAAATGGCGCGTAGCCTCGGCCACATCGGAGGCAAGGCCGATCTACCAGCGCGTCGACAAGGCAAACAAGCCGACGGTGGCGGACGACCAGCGCGTCGTCGATGCGCTGAAGGCGGACCATGAGGCGACACTTGCCTATGTCCGCCGACCGGTCGGCAAGACCTCGGCGCCGCTCTATTCCTATTTCGCGCTGGTCGCCGACGATCCGTCGGTGCAGATCGTCAACCAGGCGCAGAGCTGGTACCTCAAGGACATATTGAAGAGCACGCAGTGGAAGGATGTGCCGCTGCTGTCGGCGGCAGCACCCTTCAAGGCCGGCGGGCGCAACGGCGCCGACTACTATACCGACGTGCCGGTGGGCGACATCGCCATCAAGAACGTCGCCGACCTCTATCTCTATCCGAACACGGTTCGTGCCGTCGAAATCACCGGCGCGCAAGTGAAGGAATGGCTGGAAATGTCGGCCGGCATTTTCAGGAAGATCGAGCCGGGCAAAGCCGACCAGGCGCTCATCGACACCGAATTCCCGTCCTACAATTTCGATGTGATCGATGGCGTCAGCTACAGAATAGACCTGTCGCAGCCGCCAAAATACGATGCCAAGGGTGGCGTCGCCAATGCCGGCTCGAACCGCATCGTCGGCCTCAGCTTCGACGGCAAGCCTATTGATCCGGCAGCGAAATTCGTCGTCGCCACCAACAATTACCGCGCCGGCGGTGGCGGCAATTTCCCCGACATCAATGCCTCGAAGATCATCTACGAGGCGCCGGACACCAACCGCGACGTGATCGTGCGCTACGTCGTCAGCGAAGGCACGATCAACCCCTCGGCCGACGACAATTGGTCGTTCACGCCGCTGCCCGGCACCAGTGTCGTGTTCGAGACCGGGCCCAAAGCGAAGGATTTTATATCGGGAGTGAAATCGCTCAAGATCGAGCCGGCCGGCGAGGGCGAATCCGGGTTTGCGAAGTATCGCATCCTGCTTTGAGGCAAACGCGCAGGTAACAGGGAAAACGAGCGGGCATACGCCCGCTCAATCACGCTTCGGATCAGGCCTTGTAGACCACCTGGCGCACGTCGATGTAGCTGGCCCTGAAGCCGGCTTCGCAATAGTGGAGATAAAATTCCCAAAGCTTCTTGAAGCGGTCGTCGAAGCCGAGCGGGACGATCTTTTCCCACGACGCCCAGAAGCGGTTGCGCCATTCGGCAAGCGTGCGGGCATAGTCGTCCGGAAAGACGCGCTCGCGCAGATGGGAAAGGCCATGGTCGCTGCCCAGCGTCTTCAGGATCGACGGCGTCGGCAGCATGCCGCCGGGGAAGACATAGCGCTGGATGAAATCCGGCCGCGCCCGATAGGTGTCGTAAGCGGCCTCGTTGATGGTGATGATCTGCAGGCCGGCGGTGCCGCCGGGCCTCAGGCATGCCTTCATCTTGCCGAAAAATACCGGCCAATATTTTTCGCCGACCGCCTCGAACATCTCGATCGAGGCGATGCGGTCGTAAGTGCCCGTTTCGTCTCGGTAATCCTGCAGCTTGATGTCGACCTTGTCAGACAGTCCCGCCTTCTGGATGCGCGTCTTGGCGAAATCGTGCTGTTCGCGGCTGATGGTCAGGCCGGTGACGCGGCAGCCGATCTCGCGCGCGGCAAATTCGGCAAAACCGCCCCAGCCGCAGCCGATCTCGAGCACATGGTCCTTCTTGCCGATACCCGTATCCTTGGCCAGCGCGCGGTATTTGGCGGCCTGAGCGCTTTCCAGGTCGTTGGCGCCGGTCGCATAGAGCGCCGACGAATAGGTCATGCTGGGATCGAGCCATTGCTTGTAGAAGGCGTTGCCGAGATCGTAATGCGCCGAGATGTTGCGCTTCGAGCCTGTGCGGGTGTTTTCGTTGAACCAGTGGCGGATGCGCTGGACCGTGTTGATGAGCCAACTGGCGCCGCCGGCAATGCGTTCGCCAACGGCCGAGTTGACGACGAACAATTCCAGGAAGCTGGTTACATCAGGGCTTTCCCAGTCGCCGTCCATGTAGGATTCGGCAACGCCGATGGTGCCGCCGGAAAAGGCACGGCCGGGCAGGCGCCAGTTCTTCAACACCAGTTCGGCATCCGGGCCGGGTCCGTTGCCGCCGACAAGAACCGCCCGGCCATCCGGCATCCTCACCTTCAGCGAACCGCGCGGCAATTTCATCGCCGCCGACAGCACCATGCGCGCCTTGGCCGGCAGGCCCTTGACCATCTCGGCGAAATTGAGTTCGTCCAGCCTGATGGCGTCGCCGATGCCTTTGTATTCCCTGACAGCCATCTCACACCCCCCTGGACTTCCGCGGGGGCGGCGCAAGATCTGCCGGCCTCCACATCCTCCAATTTCATTCGCCAGGCGCGAACGCCGTAGCCTGCGTGAATTTTCGCCACAATCTTCCATGGCATTGGCCGAAACTTCAAGAGGCAAGCTTCGTGCGGCGCTGGCCCAGCTTGCCGGCCTGAGGCCAGAATCCGCGGGAGAGCGCGGCCCTCGGCGAAATCGCTATGGTTACGAACAGCCACATACGTTAGTTTCAGCCATGCGTTATGTCATCGTCATCGTCGCCATCGCCTTTTTCCTGATCTGGGACGGCCTCTACAATCAGGGCCGCTATCTCGACACGACGGTCAGGGAGATGTCGCGCGTCGTGCGCTACGTCACCGGCAAAGCCTAGCTTTTTGCGCCTCTGCAAAGTCGCCTGCCGGCATTGCCGGGCGCGACATCGTGGCGGTTGACGCGACGGTCCCGCTCACACAAAACATGCTGCAAATCGAACGTGGAGGCAGGCGTGATCCGGCATATCGTTTTCTTCAGCGCGCGGCGCAAGGACGATGTCGAGGCCGTGCGCACAGGCTTGCTCACACTGGGCAAGATCCCGCATTCAAGCCTCTTCGAGGTGACGCTCAACACCAAGGTCGATCCGCTGTCGGATGCGATCGACGTGGTCGTCTATGCCGAGTTCGAGGATGATGCCGCGCTTGCCGCATACAAGGCGCACCCGCTCTATGCCGAGACGACCAGCCGGGTCAAACCCTTGCGCGAATTGCGCTATTCGGCCGATATCGTGGCGACGGCCTGATCGGGCTGGCAAGAGGCCTTGAACCGATTTCCGGAATGATGCACACCGCGCCGGCATGACCAGCACGATCCATCCGCTTGACCATCTTGTGTTGCCGACGGCGAGCCTCGCCGTGGCGCGGGCGCGGCTGACATCGCTTGGCTTCATCGTCGCGCCAACCGGCATTCATCCCTTCGGCACCGAAAATTGCTGCGTCTTCCTTGCCGACGGCACCTATCTCGAACCGCTGGCGGTTGGGAACGAACAGCTGGCAGCGAGTGCGATCGCCGGCGGCAATGTCTTTGTCGCGCGCGACCGGCTCTATCGCGCCAGGCTGGGCGATGAGGGCTTTTCCGCCGTGGTGCTGGCCACCGACGATGCCGATGCGGACCATGCGCGCTTTATCAAAGCCGGCCTGTCGGCGGGAGACGTACTGAGCTTTTCCCGCGCCTTCACCGACACGGCCGGAAAGAGCGACATGGCCTCGTTCAAACTGGCTTTCGCCGCCGGCGCCGAGACGATGGACGCCTTTCTGTTCGCTTGCGAGCGGATCAACGCCCCTCAAATCGACCGTACGGCGCTGCAGGCTCATGCCAATGGCGTGACCGGCATTGCCGAAATCGTTGCGGTCAGCGGCGTGCCATCCGAAAAGCGCCACCTGATCGAGACAGCGACGGGTTCGAGGCAGAGGAGCAGCACGGCGTTCGACCTGGCGAACGCGCGTTTGAGCGTTCTCAAGCCCGCGGCTTTCGCTGAGCGCTTCGGCATGTCGGCTGGCGCGCCGACGGACCTTCGCTTCGCCGCGATCGTCTTTTCGGCCCGCAGTGTCGGCGCTGTCGCGAGGCTGCTTGCAGACAACGCCGTCGGGCACGATATAGCGGGCAACGAAATCGTCGTGCAGCCGGCATCCGGACAGGGCGCGGCTTTCATCTTCCGGGAGACCCCATGAGCAAGCCGCAAGGGCCTAATTCGATGGCGCCGAATTCGTCGGTAACCGTCGGCAACGTCGTCTTCGACAACAGCGGGCCCTTGGCGTTGATCGCCGGCCCGTGCCAGTTCGAATCGCGCCAGCACGCTTTCGACATGGCCGGCGCGCTGAAGGAACTGACCGGCAAGCTCGGCATCGGCCTCGTCTACAAGACCAGCTACGACAAGGCCAACCGCACCTCGCTGTCGGCAACGCGCGGCGCCGGCATGGACGCGGCGCTTCCGGTGTTCGACGAGTTGCGCAAGGCGTTTTCGCTTCCCATTCTGACCGATGTCCACACCGAGGAGCAGTGCGCGATCGTAGCGCACCATGTCGATGTGCTGCAGATTCCGGCCTTCCTGTCGCGCCAGACCGACATGCTGGTCGCCGCGGCCAAGACCGGCAAGGTGATCAACGTCAAGAAGGGGCAGTTCCTGGCGCCCTGGGACATGAAGAACGTGGTGGCCAAGATCACCGGCTCCGGCAACCCCAATGTGCTGACCACCGAGCGCGGCGCTTCCTTCGGCTACAACACGCTGGTGTCGGACATGCGGGCTTTGCCCGTGATGGCCGAGATCGGCGCGCCGGTGATTTTCGACGCCACCCATTCGGTGCAGCAGCCGGGCGGGCAGGGCGGTTCCTCCGGTGGCGAGCGCCGCTTTGTCGAGACGCTGGCGCGGGCTGCCGTTGCCGTCGGCGTCGCCGGCGTGTTCATAGAGACCCACCAGGATCCCGACAATTCGACCTCCTCCGACGGGCCCAACATGCTGCCGCTGAAGGACATGCCGGCGCTGCTCGAAAGACTGATGGCATTCGACCGCATCGCCAAGAATGCTGCTGACCTGAACCGAGGCTGATGGATTCGGCGATGGCGCGCGCGCTGCCCTGCTTGTGGAAGGCATAAGCCGGCTGTAGGCTCGCTGCTGCAAATGAGCGTCTTGGCAGGAGGAAGCCATGTCCGTCGCCCGCGTCACCGAAATCACGTCGTCGTCGAAAAAGAGCTTTCAGGACGCCATCGAGAAGGGGATTGAGCGCGCCTCAAAGACCCTGAAGAACGTGGAAGGCGCCTGGATCCAGGACCAGAAGATCGTCGTCGAGGACGGCAGGATCGCGGCCTATCGCGTCAACATGAAGGTGACGTTCATCCTCGCGGAGTAACCGCCCGCCGCTCGAAAAACGGGAACTTTCGCCCGCGCACCTCATTGTCAAAGTATCGATCAACGACATGAGGAGCAGCAGCCATGACCACCCAGACAGGCCACACCGAAGCCATCGCCGCTTCGCGCGTCATCGGCACGTCGGTCTACAACACCGAAGGCACGAGCATCGGCAGCATCGAGGACATCATGCTCGACAAGACGTCGAACGGCATCATGTTCGCGGTGATCGGGTTCGGTGGATTTCTCGGCATTGGCGAGAAGTATCACGCCATTCCGTGGGCGAGCCTCGACTATGACGAGGACAAGGGCGGCTATGTCGTGCCGTTCTCGAAGGAGCAGCTGAAGGCAGCACCCGCCTATTCGATCAATGAACTGGCCGGCGCCGATGGCGAGGCCGCACGTGATGCTTCCTATGATTACTACAAGGTCACGCCGTATTGGCATTGATCAGCTGCGCTGACGCCTGACGTGAAAAGGCCCCCGAATTCCGAAACGGGGGCCTTTTCAGTGCAACCCGACAGTTTCTAAATTATTCTGCTGCATGAAGCGTGGACAGCTGCGTCGCCGCCTTTGGCGGCTGCTGCGTATCGCACGACGTCAGGAACGCCGCCGCGATCAGGAACAAACTCACGATACCGCTCAACTCGGACATGGCGAAACTCCTCCTGTTTCGCCCCGCGCATCACCATCCTAGTCGACACAGAGATTGTTATCTCTGAATTATGATGACGTGGTGTTGCCGAACGTGATCCGAGGCATGCTCAGCCGAGGAGTCCGGCATTCTTCACCGCCTTGAAAATCTTTTCGTGCCAGGCGATCCGATCCGCTTCGCCATTGGCCGGCGTGGTGGAATTGGCGTTGCCGACGTTGATCGCGCGCGAGATCTTTTTAATCAGGCCGGCATCGGCAAAGGCATTGCAGCCTGACCCTTTCCATTCGGCGCAAGCTGCGAGCAGCGAAATCTGCGGATCCTCGATCAGTTCAGGATGATTGGCGAGGTCGACCTTGGCGAGCTTGCCCTTGGCCGTGTACGCGTCGCGCCCGGTGGTCTGGAACGTGCCGCCGCCGCGGAAATTGAAGCCGTCCAACGTTCCTTTCACATTGCCCATGCGGCCGCCATAGGCCCAGTCGCCCAGGGCTTGCGGCTTGCGCAGCAGGTTGTCCTCGATCCACTGATCGGTCTTGCCCGCGGCTCGCGACCTCCATGCGTTCCGGATTGCCGCCACGGTCGTGTAGGTCAGGGATTCGCGAATGAGGGTGAAGCCACCGGTTTCCATCGCCGCTTGAGCGAAGAAATGCATCAGCCGATCATAGTTGTTGCACACCCCATGATCGCCAAGTGTCTTGAGGCCTTTGTCGGAGGTAAAGGCGCCGATGTAACCGTCATAGATTGTTCGCTTGGAACCGCTTGCCGGTCTCTGCGCGAATTTCTGGAAGACCGCTGCTGGCAAACCCTTGTTCGGATCGCCCGCAACGGCTTCGAGCACGCTCTCGACACTCTCGGTCGACAGCACCGGTTCGCCTTCGACGACCACCGAAGCATTGGGGATTCGCTTGCCGTTGCTTTTCGGGAAGCCACCGCCGGCAAAGGTTTTCAGATCGTCGATGAGGGCGATTACGCGTGTCCGGCTCTCCGTGAAATCCATGTCGGAAAGCGGACCGCTCACCTTCTTCGTCGGGTTGATGCATCCGACGCTGGACAGGAAATTGACGCCCGGATGGATCAGGATTTCGGTGCGCTTGTTGGTCTTCAGCAGTTCGAGTCCAGGTTTGGGTGGCGTCTTGGCGCCAGTGTAGCCGATCGTCACATATTTGCCTCCGGCCTGTGTCGCCAGCGGATAGGTGCCGGGCTCGATGCGCCTGCCATTGTCTTCTTTGGAATTGTCGCCTGGGCCGCGAGATTCACACACGAACCCCGATAGACCCGTTACTGCCGTGCCGTTGTGAAAGACTTTATAGGTACCAACTGTCCTGCGTCTGGTGCCCCTCATATGCTCGACTTTGCGGCTAATAAGAAGTTCCCAGCCAGTACCTGAAATCGCTGCCATTGCCGCCTCCCCAAAGAGTTCAAGTTTGTTGATTTCACTGTGGTCGCCAAATAGTTCGCGTTGTAGATGTGACCCTAACATCTTCGAATTCTCTGCATTGTGAAGTTTGTCACGTTGGCGGTAGCCTCTTTTGAAGCATCGGGTGGAGTTTGTGTGCCGCCTGGTTTCGTGACAAAGGCATTGCCGCAGGGGCGGGGCACCCACCCCATGCCGCGCCAGACATATGACGTCAGGGCGGGCTGTTTGCGTTCAGATGGCGTCGCCCATGCCCCACGGCCTGAGCGCATGGGGCGACTGTCACCATTATTTCATGCCATTCCTGATTGCCTTTTGCGGCACTTTGGCTAAGAGGGGCGCGACGCTTTCAATCGATCAATCGGGGACATCGCAATGACCGCCATCATCGACATTGTCGGGCGTGAAATCCTGGACAGCCGTGGAAGTCCGACCGTCGAGGTCGACGTCGTCCTCGAAGACGGCTCGATGGGCCGCGCCGCGGTGCCGTCGGGCGCGTCGACCGGCGCGCATGAGGCCGTCGAACTGCGCGACGGTGGCGCCCGCTATCTCGGCAAGGGCGTGCTCAAGGCGGTCGAGGCCGTCAATGGCGAGCTGTTCGAGGCGATCGGCGGCTTGGAAGCCGAAAACCAGATCCACATCGACCAGACCATGATCGAGCTCGACGGCACGCCCAACAAGAGCCGGCTCGGCGCCAACGCCATCCTCGGCGTCTCGCTGGCGGTCGCCAAGGCCGCGGCGGAAGCCGCCGGCCTGCCGCTCTACCGCTATGTCGGCGGCACCAAGGCGCATTTGCTGCCGGTGCCCATGATGAACATCATCAATGGCGGCGCGCATGCCGACAATCCGATCGATTTCCAGGAATTCATGATCCTGCCGGTCGGCGCGCCGACGCTGCGCGAAGGCGTGCGCTGGGGCTCGGAAATCTTCCACACGCTGCGCAAGAAGCTCAAGGATGCCGGCCACAACACCAATGTCGGCGACGAAGGCGGCTTCGCGCCCAATCTGAAGAGTGCGCCGGTGGCGCTCGATTTCATCATGGAATCGATCGAGAAGGCCGGCTTCAAGCCGGGCGAGGAGATCGCGCTTGGTCTCGACTGTGCGGCGACCGAATTCTTCAAGGACGGCAATTACGTCTATGAGGGCGAGAAGAGGACCCGCGATCCCAAGGCGCAGGCCAAGTACCTGGCCAAGCTTGCCGCCGACTATCCGATCATCTCGATCGAGGACGGCCTGGCCGAGGACGACTGGGAGGGCTGGAAGTACCTGACCGATTTGATCGGCAACAAGACGCAGCTGGTTGGCGACGACCTCTTCGTCACCAACACGGCGCGGCTGCGCGACGGCATCCGCATGGGTGTCGCCAATTCGATCCTGGTCAAGGTCAACCAGATCGGCTCGCTCACCGAAACGCTCGACGCTGTCGAGACCGCGCACAAGGCAGGCTACACAGCCGTCATGTCGCACCGTTCGGGCGAAACCGAGGATTCGACCATCGCCGACCTCGCCGTCGCCACCAATTGCGGGCAGATCAAGACCGGTTCGCTGTCGCGCTCGGATCGCATGGCCAAGTACAACCAGCTGATCCGCATCGAGGAAGAGCTCGGCAAGCAGGCGCGCTACGCCGGCAAGTCGGTGGTCAAAGCTTAAATTCTGCCGAACTGGCGAAAACGACGAAGGGCGGGATTTTCCCGCCCTTTTTCGTTGCGGCCGCTGGCTAATGCACCTGTCCGTAACCGTCCATTAAGCACAATCGAGCGACAAATGGCGGTCAAAGGATTGCGACCATGTGGACACGCCAGCACAAGCAGAGAAACACCGGCCGGCTGATCATCCCGTCGCTTTGCGTGGCGTTCCTGGCCTATTTCGGCTTCCATGCCTATCATGGCGAGTTCGGCATCAATTCCAAATATCAGCTCGAAGCGCAGACCATCGAATTGCAGGCCAAGTACGATGCCATCAAGGCGCGCCGGATCGATCTGGAGCGGCGCGTCCAGCTGATGCATGAGGGCACGCTTGAAAAGGATATGCTCGACGAGCAGGCACGCCGGGCGCTCAATCTGTCCCAGCCCGATGAAATCACCATCATGCTGCCGGCCAATTCGAAATAACCGAATTTCGGTTAATCGCTGATATCTCTAACGATTCTGGGCGTTTAGGCGCATGCCAGCCATGCGTTTTTCTGCATGGCGAAACGCCGTCTCGCATGTTAGCTTCCTTCCAATCGGTGGGGAGGAGCTGATCCTCCCCGGAGCAGACATGGTCTGCTTTAGTGTCCGCGAAGAGACGCCAACAGGGAGTGATGCATGGCCACCGCCGCCAAAAAAGCGCCTGCCAAATCCGTTAAATCGACATCCGCCAAATCAACGGGGCTTTCCGCCCCCAAGCCGGCCGACTTCACCAAGGACGAGGAGCTTGCCGCCTACCGGCACATGCTGCTTATCCGTCGCTTCGAGGAAAAGGCCGGCCAGCTCTACGGCATGGGCTTTATCGGCGGCTTCTGCCACCTCTATATCGGCCAGGAAGCGGTCGTCACCGGCATGAAGATGTCGCTGATCAACGGCGACCAGATGATCACCGCCTATCGCGACCATGGCCACATGCTGGCGATGGAACTGTCACCGCGGGGCGTCATGGCAGAGCTGACCGGACGCCGTGGTGGCCTGTCGAGGGGCAAGGGCGGCTCCATGCACATGTTCTCCAAGGAGAAGCATTTTTACGGCGGCCACGGCATTGTCGGCGCGCAGGTTTCGCTCGGCACCGGGCTGGCCTTCGCCAACCGCTACCGCGACAACAACAATGTCTCGCTGACCTATTTCGGCGATGGCGCAGCCAACCAGGGCCAGGTCTATGAAAGCTTCAACATGGCCTCGCTGTGGAAGCTGCCGGTGATCTACATCATCGAGAACAACCGCTATGCCATGGGCACCTCGGTGTCGCGCTCGTCGGCGGAAACCAATTTTTCGCATCGCGGCGCATCGTTCAAGATTCCCGGCATTCAGGTCGACGGCATGGATGTGCGTGCGGTCAAATCCGCCGGCGATCAGGCGACCGAATGGTGCCGTGCCGGCAACGGTCCGATCATCCTCGAGATGCAGACCTATCGCTATCGCGGTCACTCGATGTCGGATCCCGCGAAATACCGCTCCAAGGAAGAAGTGCAGAAGATGCGCTCGGATCATGATCCGATCGAGCAGGTCAAGGCGCGGCTGACGGCCAAGAAGTGGGCGACCGAGGACGAGCTCAAGAACATCGACAAGGAAGTCCGCGACATCGTCGCCGACGCTGCCGAATTTGCCCAGCACGACGCAGAGCCGGATCCGTCCGAGCTCTGGACCGACATCGTATTGTAACGGGAGGGCAAGGACATGCCGATCGAAATTCTCATGCCCGCTCTCTCGCCGACCATGGAAGAGGGCAATCTTACCAAGTGGTTGAAGAACGAGGGCGACAAGGTCGTCGCCGGTGATGTCATCGCCGAGATCGAAACCGACAAGGCGACGATGGAAGTCGAGGCCGTCGATGAAGGCACGATCGGCAAGATCGTGGTTCCCGCCGGCACCGAAGGCGTCAAGGTCAATGCGGTGATCGCCGTGTTGCTGCAGGACGGCGAAAGTGCAGGCGACGTCGAAAAGAGCGGCAAGCCTGGCTCCACCCAGGATGCCGTTTCCGCTGGCGGTCAGCGGACCGATGCAGCCGAGGAAGGTTCAAAAGCGGCTCCCCAGGATGCCGGCGAGGCTCCGAAGGCAGTTCCCGCCGCTCCGGCGGCCAAACCTGCGGCCGATCCCGATCTTCCCGCCGGCACCGAGATGGTCTCGACCACGGTGCGCGAGGCCTTGCGCGATGCCATGGCCGAGGAAATGCGCCGCGACGGCGATGTCTTCGTCATGGGCGAGGAGGTCGCGGAATACCAGGGCGCCTACAAGATCACGCAAGGGCTGCTGCAGGAATTCGGGCCGCGCCGCGTCGTCGACACGCCGATCACCGAGCACGGCTTTGCCGGCGTCGGCGTCGGTGCGGCGATGGCCGGCCTGAAGCCGATCGTCGAATTCATGACCTTCAACTTCGCCATGCAGGCGATCGACCAGATCATCAACTCCGCCGCCAAGACGCTCTATATGTCGGGCGGCCAGATGGGCGCACCGATCGTGTTCCGCGGACCGAACGGGGCTGCCGCCCGCGTCGGCGCCCAGCATTCGCAGTGCTATGCCGCCTGGTACAGCCATATTCCCGGGCTAAAGGTGGTGATGCCGTATACGGCGGCCGACGCCAAGGGCCTGCTCAAGGCAGCGATCCGCGATCCGAACCCGGTCATCTTCCTCGAAAACGAAATCCTCTACGGCCAGTCCTTCGACGTGCCGAAGCTTGACGATTTCGTGCTGCCGATCGGCAAGGCCCGCATTCACAAGCAGGGCAAGGACGTCACCATCGTCTCGTTCGGCATCGGCATGACCTATGCCATCAAGGCGGAAGCCGAGCTGCGCGGCATGGGCATCGATGCCGAGATCATCGATCTCAGGACCATCCGTCCGCTCGACCTCGACACCGTCATTGCCTCGGTGAAGAAGACCAACCGCTTGATCGTGGTCGAAGAAGGTTTCCCGCAAAGTTCGGTCGGCGACCACATCGCCAACCAGGTTTCGCAGCGCGCCTTCGATTTCCTCGACGCGCCGGTCATCACCATCGCCGGCAAGGACGTGCCGATGCCTTATGCGGCGAACCTCGAAAAGCTGGCTTTGCCCAATGTCGGCGAGGTCATAGAGGCGGTCAAAGCCGTCACGTATCGCTGACGGTCTTTCTTGCGGGGGAGGCAGAAATGGCGACGATGGCAGATGTGAGGAGAATAGCTTGGTCTCTATTTTGGCGGAGCTTCCTGTCTAGTATCGCTTGTGGATTTGTTGCTGGCGCGATTGTTGGGTTCGTCATTGGGTTCATTGGCGGTTTTTTTGGACTTCGCCATGAGGCAATTCAGGTACTGAGCTCTGTTGGGGGAGCATGCCTTGGGCTTGTAGCATCATTCCTTTGTTTGAATTTCTTCTTGGCCCGATCGATTGGCAAGGAATTCAAAGGCAAACGTCTAGAACTTGCCGTGGTTAGCCCGGCTGGCTTGCAGGGAGAGTAACTATGCCAATCAACATCACCATGCCGGCACTCTCGCCCACGATGGAAGAGGGCAATCTTTCCAAGTGGCTGGTCAAGGAGGGCGACAAGGTTTCGCCGGGCGACGTGATCGCCGAGATCGAGACCGACAAGGCGACGATGGAAGTCGAGGCCGTCGATGAGGGCACGGTCGCCAAGCTGGTCGTTCCGGCCGGCACCGAAGGCGTCAAGGTCAATGCGCTGATCGCCATTCTCGCCGGCGAAGGCGAGGATGCAGGGGCGGCGGCAAAGGGTGGTGGCGATGCCGCGCCCGCGAAAGCCGATGCCAAGCAGGACAAGGCGTCAATCTCCCCACCCGTGGGGGAGATGTCGACGAAGTCGACAGAGGGGGGCGCTGTCCCGCCGACCTCTCAGTCTGTCGCGCCCCCCTCTGGCCTGCCGGCCATCTCCCCCACAAGGGGGGAGATCAGCCAATCGTCAGGCGAGCGCACTTTCGCCTCGCCGCTGGCGCGGCGCATAGCCAAGGACGCCGGCGTCGATGTGTCCGCTGTGAGTGGCACCGGCCCGCATGGCCGTGTCGTCAAGGCCGATGTCGAGGCGGCGATTGCCGGCGGTGGCGCCAAGGCTGCACCGGCCGCGAAAGCCGCACCTGCCGGCGCTCCGGCACCTGCGGCTCCGGCTGCGGCACCCAAGGCGATGTCGGACGAACAGGTGCTGAAGCTGTTTGCCGAAGGGTCCTATGAGCTCGTCCCGCACGACAATATGCGCAAGACCATTGCGCGCCGCCTGGTCGAGGCCAAGACAACCATCCCGCATTTCTACCTGACGCTCGACTGCGAGCTCGATGCGCTGCTGGCGCTGCGCACACAGATCAATGCGGCTGCTCCGACGAAGAAGACCGACAAGGGCGAGGCTCCCGTCTACAAACTCTCGGTCAACGACATGGTGATCAAGGCGATGGCGATGGCGCTGATGGCGGTGCCGGATGCCAATGCATCGTGGACCGAAAGCGCCATGGTCAAGCACAAGCACGCCGATGTCGGCGTTGCCGTGTCAATCCCCGGCGGCCTGATCACGCCGATCATCCGCCACGCCGACGAAAAGACGCTGTCCACTATCTCCAACGAGATGAAGGATCTGGCGAGCCGTGCCCGCAGCCGCAAGCTGAAGCCTGAGGAATATCAAGGCGGCACGACGGCTGTCTCCAATCTCGGTATGTTCGGCATCAAGGACTTTGCCGCCGTCATCAACCCGCCGCATGCGACGATCCTGGCGGTGGGTGCGGGCGAGCAGCGGCCGGTGGTCAAGAATGGCGAGATCAAAATCGCCAATATCATGTCGGTGACGCTGTCGACCGATCACCGCGCCGTCGACGGTGCGCTCGGCGCCGAACTTCTGGTCGCCTTCAAGCGCATGATCGAAAATCCGATGGGCATGCTGGTCTAGGAAGGAAAGGCTGTGCGGAAATTCGTCACCAGCCTTTTCGCCCTGATCCTTTCCGGCCTGGCCGGCGGGCTGGCGGCGCTGTGGCTGGCAATCGCCACCAATGCGAATTCGGAATACATCCTGGTGTTCATGGTTTCGGCGCTGGTCACCATCGTTGCGACGGTGGTATTTTTCATCGCGCAGTTCGTGCCAAATCCGCAAAGGGCGATAAACCTGGCGGGGCTTGTTGGGATTACGTTGTTCGTGCTGGCCGGAATCGGGCTGATTGCCTGGACCTTCTCGCAGCCGCCGGGCAAGGCCCAGTGGTCGGGCGATCTTCCCGTTGGCGCCGGTCTGATTTTGCCAAGCATCGCCACGGTTATCGTGCAGTGGCTGTTCGTGGGATGGCGCGTGCGGCGCGGGCTTAAGGCGGAGGCGGGTGCGGGTGCATGAAGACGATCCTCTGCTATGGCGATTCCCTGACCTGGGGCTACGACGCGGCGAGCCTCGGGCGCCATGCTCTGGATAATCGCTGGCCGAGCGTGCTCAAGGCGGCGCTGGGCGACGATGATACCGAGGTCATCGCCGAAGGGCTGAACGGTCGCACCACGGCATTCGACGACCATCTGGCCGGTGCGGACCGCAACGGCGCCAAGGTGCTGCCGACAATCCTGACCAGCCATGCGCCGCTCGACCTGATCATCATCATGCTCGGCGCCAACGACATGAAGCCCTGGATCCACGGCAATCCGGTCGCGGCCAAGCAGGGCGTGCAGCGGCTGATCGACATCGTGCGCGGCCACGATTACCCGTTCGACTGGGCCGCGCCGCAAATCCTGATCGTCGCGCCACCAGCGGTCAGCCGCACGGACAATGCCGAATTCAAGGAAATGTTTGCCGGCGGCGACGAGGCATCGAAGCGGCTGGCGCCGCACTATTCCGCGCTCGCCGACGAGGCCGGCTGCGGCTTTTTCGATGCCGGCACGGTGGCCGAGACCACACCGATCGACGGCGTCCATCTCGATGCCGAAAACACGCGAAATATCGGCCAGGCGCTGGCGCCATTGGTGCGCGTGATGCTGGAACTCTAGAGAAAAATCAGGGAGAAACCCCGTGGCTGAATCCTACGACGTGATCATCATCGGCTCAGGCCCCGGCGGCTATGTCACGGCGGTGCGCTCCGCCCAGCTCGGCTTCAAGACTGCCATCGTCGAGCGCGAGCATCTCGGCGGCATCTGCCTCAACTGGGGCTGCATCCCGACCAAGGCGCTACTGCGCTCGGCCGAGATCATGCACTATTCCGACCATCTGAAGGACTACGGCCTGAAGCTCGAAGGCGGCAAGGTCAGCGCCGACACGGCCGCTGTCGTCGACCGCTCGCGCAAAGTGTCGTTGAGGCTCAATGGCGGCGTCGCCTTCCTGATGAAGAAGAACAAGGTCGACGTCATCTGGGGCGAGGCCAAGCTTTCAAAGCCAGGTGAAATCGTCGTCTCCAAGACGGCCAAGAAACCGATGGAGCCGCAGCCGCCGGTGCCGAAGGGCGTCAAGGGCGAGGGCACCTATACCGCCAAGCACATCATTCTCGCCACCGGCGCCCGGCCTCGCGCGCTGCCCGGCATCGAGCCGGACGGCAAGCTGATCTGGACCTATTTTGAAGCGATGGTGCCGAAGGAGATGCCGAAATCGCTGCTGGTCATGGGTTCGGGCGCCATCGGCATCGAGTTCGCCTCCTTCTATCGCACCATGGGTGCCGAGGTGACGGTGGTCGAGCTGTTGCCGGCGGTGATGCCGGTTGAGGACGCCGAGATCTCGAAATTTGCGCAAAAGCAGTTCGAGAAACAAGGCATGAAGATCATCCTCGAGGCCAAGGTGACCAAGGTCGAAAAGGGCGCCAACTCCGTCACCGCACACGTCGAGATGAAGGACGGCAAGGTCGAGAAGATCACGGCCGACCGCATGATCTCCGCCGTCGGCGTGCAGGGCAACATCGAGAATCTCGGCCTCGAGACGCTCGGCGTGAAGACCGACCGCGGCTGTGTCGTCATTGACGGTTACGGCAAGACCAATGTGCCCGGCATCTACGCCATCGGCGATGTCGCCGGGCCGCCTATGCTGGCTCACAAGGCTGAGCATGAGGGCGTGGTCTGCATCGAAAAGATCGCCAATTTCCCGGGCGTGCATGCGACAGACAAGCTGAAGATCCCGGGCTGCACCTATTGCAACCCCCAGGTCGCATCGGTTGGGCTCACCGAAGCCAAGGCCAAGGCCGAAGGCAAGGACATTCGTGTCGGCCGCTTCCAGTTCGGCGCCAACGGCAAGGCGATCGCGCTTGGCGAGGACCAGGGCTTCATCAAGACCATCTTCGACAAGAAGACCGGCCAGCTGCTCGGCGCGCATATGGTCGGCGCCGAGGTGACGGAGCTGATCCAGGGCTTTGTCGTGGCGATGAACCTGGAGACCACCGAGGAAGAACTGATGCACACCATCTTCCCGCATCCGACGCTGTCGGAGATGATGAAGGAAAGCGTGCTTGATGCCTATGGCCGTGCGCTCAACGTGTGATAAATTGCTGCCGCGAGACTCAGACGCATGCGCCGGAGGAACCTTACGGCAAGACAGTTCGTTTCCGGATGCATTTTCACCTGACACTGGAGGAGTTGGCATATGGACGTGAATGGCGTGGGCTGGATTGCGGCCATCATCATCGGCGGTTTGGCCGGGTGGCTGGCCGAGATGGTCATGAAGAGCAATACCGGCGTCTTGATGAACATCATTATGGGCATTGTCGGCGCGGTGGTGCTGAACGCAATTCTCAGGGCGCTCAACATCGAACCCTTCGGTGTCGGCTGGCTCGCCTACCTGATCACCGGCTTCATCGGCGCCTGCCTGCTGATCTTTGCCGGGCGGCTGATACGCCGCTAGACTACCGCTATGCGAAAAAGGCTGTGGCGGCATGCGCCGCCGCGGCCTTTTTCTTTGCACCGAAAAGTCCTAGATGACGTCAGAAGGGCGAATGCCGACGGGCAGACGCCAACAAGTCAGGTTTGAGATGGTCACCGTCCTCGACACGATCGCCAACGCGCCGCGCCTGCGGCACCCCGAGAAGGCGCACAAGCCTGATCAGGACGTGCTGCGCAAACCCGACTGGATCCGCGTCAAGGCGCCGATGTCCAAGGGCTATGCCGAAACCCGCGAGATCGTGAAGTCGCACAAGCTGGTCACGGTGTGCGAAGAGGCCGGCTGCCCCAATATCGGCGAGTGCTGGGAAAAAAAGCACGCCACCTTCATGATCATGGGCGAGATCTGCACGCGCGCTTGCGCCTTCTGCAATGTCGCCACCGGCATTCCCACCGCGCTCGATGCCGATGAGCCGGCGCGTGTCGCGCATGCCGTCAAGCAGATGGGGCTGACCCATGTCGTCATCACCTCGGTCGACCGCGATGATCTTGCCGATGGCGGCGCGCAGCATTTCGCCGAGGTTATCCGGGCGATCCGAGCAGCGACGCCCTTGACCACGATCGAAATCCTGACGCCCGATTTCCTGCGCAAGGAGGGCGCGCTGGAGATCGTCGTGGCGGCCAAGCCCGATGTCTTCAACCACAATCTCGAAACCGTGCCGTCGAACTACCTGACGGTGCGGCCGGGTGCTCGCTATTTCCACTCGATCCGGCTGTTGCAGCGCGTCAAGGAGCTCGACCCGTCGATCTTCACGAAGTCCGGCATCATGGTCGGCCTCGGCGAAGAGCGGAACGAGATCCTGCAACTGATGGACGACCTGCGCTCGGCCAATGTCGACTTCATGACCATTGGCCAGTATCTGCAGCCGTCGAAGAAACACCACCCGGTGATCCGCTTCGTCACGCCGGAGGAATTCAGCTCCTTCGCGACGATCGGCAAGACCAAGGGTTTCCTGCTGGTGGCGTCGAGCCCGCTGACGCGCTCGTCGCATCATGCCGGCGACGATTTCGCCAGGCTGCGGGCGGCGCGTGAGGCGCAGCTCAAAAAAGCCAGTTAAATCCTGCTTCAATGCCGAAATTCGAAGCCACACGCCGCGTTGCCCACACGCCGGAGCAGATGTTTGCTCTGGTCGCCGATATCGAGACCTATCCGCAATTTCTGCCGCTTTGCGAGGCGCTGACGGTGCGCTCTCGCAAGGAGCGTGATGGCCGCACCATTCTCCTCGCCGATATGAGCATCGGCTACAAGGCGATCCGCGAGACCTTTACGACGCAGGTGCTGTTGAAGCCGGACGAGAACACAATCGACGTCAAATACATCGATGGGCCGTTCAAATATCTAAGCAATATCTGGCGCTTCGAGCCGGCCGACGGCGGCGGCTGCAACGTTCGCTTCTTCATCGACTACGAGTTCAAGAGCCGTATCCTCGGCGTGTTGATGGGCACCATGTTCGATCGCGCCTTCCGCATGTTTTCCGAAGCGTTCGAAAAACGTGCGGACGTCATCTACGGAACGACGCCCATCTCATGAGTGTCGCCCAGCGCGCGCAGGCCGATCTCCAGCGCATGCTTGACCGTCTCGCGGCGGATGAAGTCGCGGCCATTGTCGGCAAACATATTGAGCTCGGCAGCCACCGGCCCACCTCTTAGGGCAACTCCGAACCAGACGAGGCCGACCGGTTTTTCCGGCGAGCCGCCGCCTGGGCCGGCAATGCCGGTGACGGCAAGCGCAAGCCCGGCGCGCGAGCGGGCCAGAGCGCCCTCCGCCATCTCCAGAACCGTTTCGCGCGAGACGGCGCCATGCGCCTCGAGTGTGGCGGGCGAGACGCCGAGCATCTCCATCTTTGCTTCATCGGAATAGGTGATGAGGCCGCGATCGACGACAGCGGACGAGCCGGCAATGTCGGTCAGTGCCGAGATGATCATGCCGCCGGTGCAACTCTCCGCCGTCGCCAGCATGATGCCGCGTTGCTGGCAGACCTGGAGCAGGGCGTTGGCAAGATCGCTGTTGTTCATGCGGGAACCTCCCCGGGGAAGACGACACTGGCGGTGGCGATGGCGGCGATGCCTTCCTCGCGGCCGACAAAGCCGAGTTTCTCGTTCGTCGTCGCCTTGATCGAGATGCGATCGCTGGAAATGCCCAGCATCGCCGACAACGCGTTGGTCATGGCCTCGCGATGCGGGCCGACGCGCGGCGCCTCGCAGATCAGCGTGATGTCGGCATTGGCGATGCGGCCGCCGCGTTCGCGCACCAACCTGGCCGCATGCTCGACGAAGATCTTTGACGCCGCGCCCTTCCATTGCGGATCGGAAGGCGGGAAATGCGTGCCGATGTCGCCGGCGCCGCAAGTGGCGAGCAGCGCATCGGTCAGCGCGTGCAGGCCGACATCGGCATCCGAATGGCCGGAAAGCTTCTTGCCGTGCGGAATGGCGACGCCGCACAAAGTGACATGGTCGCCGGCCTCGAAAGCGTGCACGTCATAGCCATTGCCGGTGCGAATGTCTGGAAAACGCTCACCAGTAAGCCGTTGATCCGCCATCGCAATATCCCTTGCCCAGGTCAGTTTGACATTGTCCGGCGACCCCTCGACGATTTTCACCGGAATATGCGCCCATTCCGCAATCGCGGCATCGTCGGTGAAATCCGTCTTGCCGAGATGATGGGCCTTTTCGTGCGCGGCGAGCAACGGCCAGAACGGAAAGCCTTGCGGTGTCTGCGCGGCATGAAGGCCGGCCCTTGGCACCGTCTCCTCGATCATGCCGGTCGCCGACTCGCGCTTCAGCGTATCGGCGACAGGCAAAGCGGGCAGCGCGCCCTGGCGCTCGCCAATGGCCGCGATGGTACGGTCGATCAGGGCCGCGTCGACAAACGGCCGCACCGCGTCATGGACAAGGACACGGCCGGGCGTACGATCCCTCAGCGCCAGCAGGCCGAGCCGGACCGAGGCCTGGCGCGACTCGCCACCGACCACGGCGCTAACCCGCTCGGCATACAGGCCGGCTGCCTTGTCGAAAAGCGCGCGGTCATCGGCATGGATGGCGACGACGACGGGACCAATTTCGGGATGCGCCAGGAATGTCTCCAGCGTGCGCGCGATGACGGCACGGCCACCGACGCGCTGATATTGCTTCGGCCCGTCGGCCTGTCCGGCGCGCGCGCCGCGGCCGGCTGCAACGATGACCACGCCGACCTTGTCGGTCGTCGCCTCGGCCGGTTTTTCGCTTGCGTCTGTCATGCCGAGAGGCTTAGTCGCGGCTTATGGCGAAGGCCAGCATTTTCCCAAATGCGCCGCAATGTGACGTCATTGCGCGTTGCACAATGCCTTTCTTATGGCTAGAGAATGTGCAGCAATCCGATATGCTTGGTTTTTGTGCATGCCTGAAGTGACAAAATTGGCTTCGCCGCTCGACCTTGGCGGCGTGACGATCCGCAACCGCGTCTTCCTCGCGCCCATGTCGGGAATAACGGACGAGCCGTTCCGGCAGCGCGCCTACGCGCATGGCGCGGGCCTGGTCGTGTCGGAAATGGTGGCGAGCGGCGAGCTTGCCAAGGGCAGGGCCGGCTGCGACCTGCGCATCCGTCATTCCGGGCTGCCCGTCCATATGGTCCAGCTTGCCGGCCGCGAGGCCGAGCACATGGCCGAGGGCGCGCGCATCGCTGCCGGCGAGGGCGCTGACATCATCGACATCAATATGGGCTGCCCGGCCAAGAAGGTGACCGGCGGCTATGCCGGCTCGGCGCTGATGCGCGATCTCGACCACGCGCTGTCGCTGATCGAAGCGGTGATCGGCGCGGTCCAGGTGCCGGTCACGGTCAAGATGCGGCTCGGCTGGGACGACAATGCGCTCAATGCACCCGTCTTGGCGCGCCGCGCCGAAGAGGCCGGTGTTAAAATGGTGACCGTGCATGGGCGCACGCGCTGCCAGTTTTATCAAGGCAAGGCCGATTGGGGCGCCATCGCCCGCATCAAGGACGTCGTCTCGATCCCGGTCGTCGCCAATGGCGATGTGGGCTCGCCCGCGGAGGCCGCCGAAATCCTTGAACAGTCGGGCGCCGACGCGGTGATGATCGGCCGCGCGCATTATGGCGCGCCATGGACGGCGGGCCACATCGCGGCAACGGCTGCGGGCGACGCGCCCTCCGGCGTGCCGGAAAGCCCGCAAGCCATGGCGGACTACATCGTTTCCCACTACGAAGACATGCTGACGCTTTACGGCGTCGAAAGTGGCTTGCGCCAGGCGCGCAAGCATCTCGGCTGGTATCTCGACCGCCACTCTGCTGGCGTTTCCGATGAGCGGCGGAAAGCCATCCTCACCTCTTTCGAACCCGCCCGCGTCATTGCCTTGCTGCATGAGGTGTTTTCCGGCGAAGCCACGCCCTTGCGGAGCGCCGCATGAACGCCACCGTCACACCGAGCTCCGACATGGCGGATGCCGCCAGTATCGTGCTGAACACCATCCGCCGTCCGGTCATCATGGTCGATCCGGACGGGTTCATCACCTACGCCAATGCCGATGCGGAAGACTTCTTCCGTTCAAGTGCCAACATGCTTGCCCGCAACACACTGTCCAAGCTGATCCCGTTCGGCAGCCCGCTGTTGCAACTGGTCGACCAGGTGCGCGAGCGCCGTGCGCCGGTCAACGAATACCGTGTCGACGTGTCGTCGCCGCGTCTCGGCATCGAGAAGGTCGTCGATCTCTATGTCGCGCCGGTGCCGGAATTCCCAGGCTCGATCGTGGTGATGTTCCAGGAACGCTCGATGGCCGACAAGATCGACCGGCAGATGACACACAGGGGTGCCGCGCGTTCGGTCACCGGCCTTGCCGCCATGCTGGCACATGAGATCAAGAACCCGCTGTCCGGCATACGTGGCGCCGCACAGCTGCTCGAACTCTCGGCGTCCGACGAGGATCGCGCGCTGACCCGCCTCATCACCGACGAGACCGATCGTATCGTCTCCCTCGTCGACCGCATGGAAGTGTTTTCCGACGAGCGGCCGATTGACCGCTATCCTGTCAACATCCATGTCGTGCTGGACCATGTGAAGGCAATCGCGAAGAACGGTTTTGCCAAGAGAATCAGGATATTGGAGGACTATGATCCATCATTGCCTCCGGTTTTCGCCAACCGCGACCAACTGATCCAGGTGTTTCTCAACCTGGTCAAGAACGCTGCCGAGGCGATCGGCGGCGACCCGCAGGGCGAGATCGTGCTGTCGACCGCGTTCAGGCCGGGCATCCGCGTTTCCGTTCCCGGAACCCAGGACCGCGTGTCGCTACCGCTTGAATTCTGCGTGCGCGACAATGGGTCCGGCGTTTCGGAAGACATTCTGCCGATCCTGTTCGATCCGTTCATCACCACCAAGCCGAACGGGTCGGGGCTCGGCCTGGCGCTGGTGGCGAAAATCGTCGGCGAGCATGGCGGCATCATCGAATGCGATTCGACGCCGCGCGGCACCACCTTCCGAATCCTGATGCCGGCCTGGAAAGAAACACCCATCGACACTGCCGATGATGAAGGCGAAGGAGACCGCAAATGACGGTTCGCGGCAATATTCTCGTCGCCGACGACGATGCGGCCATCCGCACCGTGCTCAATCAGGCGCTGTCGCGCGTCGGCCATGAGGTGCGCGTGACCTCCAACGCCTCGACGCTGTGGCGCTGGGTGGCGGCGGGCGAGGGCGATCTGGTGATCACCGACGTTGTCATGCCGGACGAGAACGCCTTCGACATGCTGCCGCGCATCAAGAAGGCGCGGCCCGAGCTGCCGGTCATCGTGATGAGCGCGCAAAACACTTTCATGACGGCGATCCGTGCTTCCGAAACAGGTGCTTACGAGTATCTGCCGAAGCCGTTCGACCTGACCGAACTGCTCAACATCGTCAACCGGGCACTGTCAGAGCCGCGCCGACCGAAGATCGATACGCGACCGGAAGAACAGCCTGACGCGATGCCGCTGGTCGGCCGGTCGGCCGCCATGCAGGACATCTACCGCATGCTGGCGCGCATGATGCAGACCGACCTGACGGTGATGATCTCGGGCGAGTCCGGCACCGGCAAGGAATTGGTGGCGCGCGCGTTGCACGAATATGGCCGTCGCCGCGGCGGTCCGTTCGTCGCCATCAACATGGCGGCGATCCCGCGCGATTTGATCGAATCGGAGCTGTTCGGCCACGAGAAGGGCGCCTTCACCGGCGCACAGAACCGCTCGACCGGCCGCTTCGAGCAGGCCGAGGGCGGCACGCTTTTCCTCGACGAGATCGGCGACATGCCGATGGAGGCGCAGACGCGGCTGCTGCGCGTGCTGCAGCAGGGCGAATACACAACGGTCGGCGGGCGCACCCCGATCAAGACCGATGTGCGCATCGTCGCCGCCACCAACAAGGATCTGCGCACGCTGATCAACCAGGGGCTTTTCCGCGAGGATCTGTTCTATCGCCTGAATGTCGTGCCGCTTCGGCTGCCGGGTTTGCGTGAGAGATCGGAAGACATTCCCGATCTGGTGCGGCATTTCTTCAAGATCGGCGCCAGCGAAGGCTTGCAGACCAAGCGCATTTCGACCGGCGGCATCGAATTGATGAAGCGCTATCCGTGGCCGGGAAACGTGCGCGAGTTGGAAAACCTGGTGCGCCGGCTTGCGGCGCTCTATTCGCAGGACGAAATATCAGCCGAGATCATTGAAGCCGAACTGAAGACAGGCGAAAGACCGGTCGTTCCCGGCGGCGGCAATTTGATCCCGGACGATCTATCCATCGGCCAGGCGGTGGAGCACTTCCTGCAGCGCTATTTTGCCTCTTTCGCCGGTGAGTTGCCGCCGGCAGGTCTCTATCAGCGCATCTTGTCCGAGGTCGAATATCCGCTGGTGCTCGCTTCCATGACGGCAACGCGCGGCAACCAGATCAAGGCGGCCGAATTGCTCGGCTTGAATCGCAACACGCTGCGCAAGAAGATTCGCGAGCTGGGCGTCAACGTCTACAAATCGTCGAGATCATGAGCGCCTGGCGCCCGAAGTGACGCGAGGTCGTCCCCTTTTCAGGGGATCGGCGGCCGAAAGATTTCCGTCACGGCCACACTTGTTGCATAATCGCCACAATGCGTTGCATACATCCGACGCAATCACTGGCTCTTAGACGGCGACATGGCTTCGCAAGCTCTGACATCAAACGAACCGCTTTTCAGCAGACCCGGCCAGAGGGATGGACGGCGGCTGCTTGCGTTGCCCGGCGTTGTGGCAATTGCCGGCGCGCTGGTTACGGCGGCAATCTCGTTTGCGATTCTTGTCGGCGCCACGCCGATCACGCCAGACGCAAACACAACGCTGACGCTGATTGCGGCCAATGCCTTATTTGTGCTGGCGCTGATTGCCCTCGTCGGCCGCGAGGTGCATCGCATCACCATGGCGCGCCGGCACGGCAAGGCGGCGTCGCGGCTGCATGTGCGCATCGTGACGATGTTTGCGCTGGTCGCGGCCATCCCCGCCATCATGGTGGCCATCATCGCCTCGATCACGCTCGATATCGGCCTCGACCGCTGGTTCGAAATCCGCACCAAGGCAATCGTCAACTCGTCGCTGTCGATCGCGGACGCCTATGTGCAGGAAAACGCTCGCAATCTTCAGGGCACGACGCTGTCGATGGCCTACGATCTCGATGCGTCGCGCACGCTTTACGGCCTCGATCGAACCGGCTTTCTCGACCTGATGAACAAGGAAGCCGTGGGCAGGAGCCTGGTGCATGCGGCGCTGGTCAGGGAAGACGGCTCCTTTGTCATGAGCGCGAAGACCGATGCGGATTTCTCTATGCCGCCACCGCCGGAGGGCGCGGTCAGCGCCGCGGCCGACGGCAAACCGGTGCTGATCGAGCCGAAGACGCGCAACATCATGGGCGCCATCATCAAGCTGCGGGAGATCGAAGGCCTCTACCTCTACACCAATCGCCTCGTCGACCCCGAAGTGATCAAGGCGAGGGCGATCGTCCAGTCCAACACCGCCGAATATCGCGGCCTGGAAGACAACAGGCGGACGTCGCAGGTGGCGTTCGCGCTGCCCTATCTGTCGCTGACGCTGATCATCATCCTGTCGGCCATCTGGACCGGCATAGCGGTGGCCGACCGTCTGGTGCGGCCCATCCGTCAGCTCATCGGCGCGGCTGACGAGGTTGCGACCGGCAATCTCGATGTCGCCGTTCCGGTACGGCCTTCCGACGGCGATGTCGCCTCGCTTGGCGATACGTTCAACAAGATGCTGCTGGAGCTTAAATCGCAGCGCAACGAGATCCTGTCGGCCAAGGATTTGATCGACGAACGGCGTCGTTTCTCGGAAGCGGTGCTGGCCGGCGTCACCGCCGGCGTCATCGGCGTCGATCCCTACGGCATCGTCTCCATCGTCAACAAATCGGCCGAAACGATGCTGGCCATATCGGCCACGGCGGCGCTGGGGCAGAACCTGTCCGCCGTGCTACCGCATGTCGGCCGTGTCTTCGAGATCGGCCGCAAATCCGGCAAGCCGGTCTATCGCGAGCAGGTCACCTTCTATCGCACCGGCGCCGAGCGTACCTTCAACGTGCAGATCACCATCGAGGCCGGCGACGACGGCGAGGAGGAGAAATCCTACGTCGTGACGGTCGACGACATCACCGATCTGGTCCAGGCACAGCGCTCGTCTGCCTGGGCGGATGTGGCGCGGCGTATCGCACATGAAATCAAGAACCCGCTGACGCCGATCCAGCTCTCGGCCGAGCGCATCAAGCGACGCTTCGGCAAGGTCATCACCGAGGACCGCGAGATTTTCGACCAGTGCACCGACACGATCATCCGGCAGGTCGAGGATATCGGCCGCATGGTTGACGAGTTCTCGGCTTTCGCCCGCATGCCCAAGCCCGAGATGAAAGCCATCGATCTGCGTGAATCGCTGCGCGAGGCGTCGTTCCTGGTCGAAGTCAGCCGTGCCGACATCGCTTTCGAACGCGTGTTCGGCAACGAGCCGCTCAAGGGCACTTTCGATAGCCGATTGATGGCGCAGGCTTTCGGCAACGTGATCAAGAACGCGGCCGAGGCGATTGACGGGCTGGAACAAAAGGACGGTTCGCACGGCATAATCCGGATTCAAGCCGCCCGGGAGAATGGCGCGATCAGAATCGACGTCATCGACAATGGCAAAGGCTTGCCGCGCGAGAACCGCCAAAGGCTGCTCGAGCCCTATATGACGACGCGCGAGAAGGGCACCGGGCTCGGTCTCGCCATCGTCAAGAAGATCGTGGAGGACCATGGCGGGCGGCTCGAATTGCACGATGCGCCCGCGGATTTCCACGGTGGACGCGGCGCGATGATCTCGATCATCCTGCCGCCAGTTGCCGCAACCGCGCCGCCACGCGGTCAAGGCGAAACGGAACACGAACGAGAAACTGAAAAGGTCGGTAATGGCGTCTGATATTCTCATCGTCGATGACGAGGAAGACATCCGTGAACTCGTCGCGGGCATATTGAGCGACGAAGGGCATGAAACCCGCACGGCATTCGATGCCGACAGCGCGCTCGCGGCGATCGCCGACCGGGCGCCGCGGTTGATTTTCCTCGACATCTGGCTGCAGGGCTCGCGCCTCGACGGGCTGGCGCTGCTCGACGAGATCAAGACGATGCATCCGAGCCTGCCGGTGGTGATGATCTCGGGCCATGGCAATATCGAGACAGCGGTGTCGGCCATCCGCCGCGGCGCCTATGATTTCATCGAGAAGCCGTTCAAGGCCGACAGGCTGATCCTGATCGCTGAGCGGGCGCTCGAAACCTCGAAATTACGGCGCGAGGTGTCCGACCTCAAGCAGCGCAGCGGCGAAACCTTCGACTTGATCGGCATGTCGTCGGCGATGAGCCAGCTGCGCCAGACCATCGAGCGCGTGGCGCCGACCAACAGCCGCGTCATGATCATCGGTCCGTCCGGTTCGGGCAAGGAGCTCGCCGCGCGCGCCATCCACACGCTGTCGACGCGCAAGGGCGCGCCGTTCGTGACGCTGAGCGCGGCCAACATCACGCCCGAGCGCATGGAGATCGAGCTGTTCGGCACCGAATCGAACGGCACCGAGCGCAAGGTCGGCGCGCTTGAAGAGGCGCACCGCGGCATTCTCTACATCGACGAAGTGGCCGACATGCCGCGCGAGACGCAGAACAAGATTTTGCGCGTGCTGGTCGAACAGCAGTTCGAGCGGGTCGGCGGCACCAAGCGGGTCAAGGTCGACGTCCGCATCATCTCCTCGACCTCGCAGAACCTGGAGGCGATGATCGCCGACGGCCGTTTTCGCGAAGACCTCTATCACCGCCTGGCGGTGGTTCCGGTCATGGTGCCGGGACTGGCCGAGCGACGCGAGGACATTCCCTACCTCGTCGACAATTTCATGAAGCAGATCGCTCGCCAGGCCGGTATCAAGCCGCGCCGCATCGGCGACGATGCGCTTGCCGTGCTGCAGGCGCACAACTGGCCGGGCAATGTCCGCCAGCTGCGCAACAATGTCGAACGGCTGATGATCCTGGCGCGTGGCGACGATATCGATGCGCCGATCACCGCCGACCTGTTGCCGTCGGAGATCGGCGATGTCATGCCGCGCACGCCGAACCAGTCCGACCAGCACATCATGGCGCTGCCGCTGCGCGAGGCGCGCGAACAGTTCGAGAAGGACTATCTGATCGCCCAGATCAACCGTTTCGGCGGCAACATCTCGAAGACGGCCGAATTCATTGGCATGGAGCGCTCGGCTCTGCACCGGAAACTGAAGTCGCTGGGGGTCTAGCTGATCTCTTCAGGAAGAAAGCCCCCCGTCTGGCGTTTCCACAGCCGTGCGAACAAGCCGTCCTGCTTGACCAGCTCGTCCGGCTTGCCTTCTTCGACGATACGTCCCTGATCGAGCACGACTATCCGGTCCATCATCCCAATTGTTGAGAGGCGATGGGCGATGGCGATCACCGTCTTTGCCTCCATCACGAGATTAAGTTTCTCTTGGATAGCAGCTTCGGACTCGCTGTCGAGGGCGGAGGTTGCCTCGTCCAGCACCAGGATCGGGGCGTTCTTCAACAGGACGCGGGCGATAGCGACACGCTGGCGCTGGCCGCCGGACAGCTTGATGCCGCGGTCACCGACGAAAGCATCATAGCCCTTGCGGCCTTCGGAGTCCGAGAGATCGGCGATGAAGGCATCGGCGGCTGCCATTTTCGCCACCTCTTCGATGTCCTGCTCTGCCGCCTCCGGCCGGCCATAGCGAATATTGTCGCCGACCGAGCGATGCAGCAGCGCGACATCCTGGGCGATGACACCGATGGCGCGCCGAAGGCTTGCCTGGCTGACGGTGCGGATGTCCTGCCCGTCGATGAGTATCGCGCCTTCCCTGATGTCGTAGAAGCGCAAGAGCAGGTTTGCGAGCGTGGTCTTGCCCGCACCCGAAAGGCCTACGAGGCCGACCTTCTCGCAGGGGCGGACCGTCAGCGACAGATTTTCGATGACAGGCTTGCCGGCCTTGTAGGCGAAGTGAACATTTTCGAAACGGATCTCGCCGGTCTCAATCTTGAGATCAGCGGCATCCGGGCGGTCGGTGATGGTTGGCGGGGTTGTCATGACCGGCATGGCATCCTTGATCGTGCCGATCGCCTGGAAGATCTGTTGGCCCATCTGCAGAAAGGTGAAGATCTGTGTCGACAGCCGCTGGAGGATGTACACGGCGCCGACAAACTGGCCGACAGAGAGAAACCCTTTGACGAGACCAGAAAATCCGATCGAAAGCATCGTCAGCCACAGCACCGTATTGAGGACGACGACCGTCAGTTCCGAAGTGCGGTAGATGCGCTGTTCGCTGTGTTGCGTCTGCACGGCCTTCTGGATGGTGCGGCGGATAGCGCCTGCCTCACTGTCTTCTGCGGCGAACTGCTTGATCATCTGCATGTTGGTGTAGAGATCGGTGATGGCGCCGGCCACCAGGCTGCGCTGCTTGGCGGTACGGCGCGAGCGTTCGGCAAAGGTGGGAACTATCCTAACGGTGAATGCCACGTTGAGCGCGATCCAGACGACGACCGGCAAGGCAAGCTGCCAGGACAGTGTGCTGAGCAGGACGACGGAGCCGACCAACTGCAGTAGAAAGCGTGGAATGGACTGGAACGCGGCAATGATCTGCTGCTGCACGGCAGATGCCACCTGCTGCAGGCGCGAGGCGACCTGACCGGCATAGAGATCATGGAAAAAGGCGAGATCCTGCCGCTCCACCGCCTTGAGGCCCTGCCACTGAATGGCGGCCGGCATGCCGACGCCGAGCGTGTGTGAGGTCAGAGTGTTGAGCAGGAACGAGGCGACCGGCATGGCCGGAAAGATCAGCAGGCCGAGGAAGGTCAAAAGCTTCCATTCGTTCCGCAGGAATGCTGAAGCGCCCTGTTGCGTGACGCCGTCGACGATCACCGAAAGCCCCCAGACGATGGTCAGATTGATGGCTTCCCTCGCCATTGAGGAAAGTGCCAGCGCAATCAGCACGCCGCGAAACATCGAAATGAAGTGCAGGAGGACGGCTACAGGCCCCTTGGAGGGTAACGGCTGGTAAGGAATATCCAGTGGCCGGATCAAATTTTCGAAGGGACGGTAGATCGCATCTGATATTGACATTGGTGCGCTTGAGCTCTGATTGGGACCGAGGGCGAGGACTCAACTGCCGGGATAGGATCGCCTACCGGCCGCAACCTCAATTAGAGCAATTCCAGGAAAAGTGTGAAACGGTTTCCGTCCAGAATAGCGTCAACGCTCCGACAGGCGCGACCTCGGCTCACTCGCGCTGGGCCAAGCATTTGCCGGTTACGGCGGCAACGGAATCACATAAGAAAAACAGGAATTCTCTTTAGGGGTAACCCATGCCGCGCATTGCCTATGTGAACGGGCGCTATGTCGCCCATGCCGACGCTGTCGTGCATATCGAGGATCGCGGCTATCAGTTCGCCGACGGCGTCTACGAGGTCTGCGAGGTGGCGCAGGGCTTTGTCGTCGACATGCCGCGCCATCTTGCCCGGCTGAGCCGCTCGCTTGGCGAATTGTCGATCAACTGGCCGGTCACCAAGGGCGTGCTGCCGCTTCTCCTGCGCGAAATCGTCCGGCGCAACCACGTCGTCAACGGCCTGGTCTATGTCCAGGTTACGCGCGGTGTTGCCAGCCGCGACTTCGTTTTCCCGGCCGATACACCGTCATCGCTGGTGATTACGGCCAGAAAGGCCGACCCGGTGGCGGCCGCCAAGCGAGCCGAGGCGGGCATCAAGGTCATCACCGTGCCGGAAAACCGTTGGGACCGGGTCGACATCAAGAGCACCGGCCTGCTGCCCAACGTGCTGGCCAAGCAGAAGGCCAAGGAGGCCGGCGCCCAGGAAGCCTGGTTCGTCGACACCGATGGCAACGTCAAGGAGGGCGGCTCGTCCAACGCCTGGATCGTTACAAGGGACGGCGTTCTGGTCACCCGGCCGGCGGAGCATGGCATCCTGCGCGGCATCACCCGCACGACCATGTTCGAAGTGGCGGCAAAGCTCGGGTTGACGATCGAGGAGCGCGGGTTTTCAGTCACTGAAGCCAAGGCGGCGCGAGAAGCTTTCATCAGTTCGGCAACGACAATCGCCATGCCGGTCGTGGCAATCGACGGTGCCGCGGTCGCCAATGGGCACCCCGGTTCGATAACACTTTCATTGCGGCAAGCCTTTTTTGACGTTGCGGAAAAAAGTCCAGCCTGATAACCGCACAGACGGACTGCACATCAATATATCTCGTTCTGCTTGTCGTTACTGACGGCAAGGGGGTGTTTGCAAGCTTGACATGTGCCCGCTAATTTGGCGCATTAGCCTGCAAACCGAAGGGGATCGGCGAAAGACAAGAACAATGGCGGAACGATCGCAAAACCTTCAGGACCTGTTCCTGAATTCTGTTCGCAAGAGCAAAAATCCACTCACCATCTTTCTCATCAACGGCGTCAAGCTGACCGGCGTGGTCACTTCCTTCGACAATTTTTGTGTTCTGCTGCGCCGTGACGGCCACTCCCAGCTCGTCTACAAGCATGCCATTTCCACGATCATGCCGAGCCAGCCGGTTCAGATGTTCGATGGCGAGGAAAGCCAGGGCGCCTGATTGGCACGTGAAAAAGACGCGGACCGCGGCGTCCGCGGGAAACCAGCACATAATTCCGGGACGGAAGCCACAGGTCCGACCCGGGCGGTTGTCATTGTGCCGGTGCTTACCCGGCATCAGCGCAACGATGACGAAACGAACCGTCCACGGCTGACGCGTTCGGCGGATGCGCGCCACGACGAAGCGGTCGGCCTTGCCCGCGCCATCAACCTGGATCTGATCCACACGGCGGTGGTCACCGTCAACGATCCACGCCCGGCAACCTTGCTCGGCAGCGGCAAGGTCGCGGAATTCGCCGAGATCGTCAAAGAGGGTCACGCGGAGGTGGTCATCGTCGACCATCCGCTGACGCCGGTGCAGCAGCGCAATCTCGAAAAAGAAATGAATGCCAAGGTGCTCGACCGCACCGGATTGATCCTGGAGATTTTTGGCGAGCGCGCGCGGACCAAGGAGGGCACGCTGCAGGTCGAACTTGCCCATCTCAACTACCAGAAGGGCCGCCTGGTGCGGAGCTGGACCCACCTTGAACGCCAGCGCGGCGGCGCCGGCTTCCTCGGCGGCCCCGGCGAAACCCAGATCGAGTCGGACCGGCGGCAGCTGCAGGAAAAAATCATCAAGCTCAAGCATGAGCTGGAAACGGTGCGCCGCACCCGCGACCTGCACCGCGCCAAGCGCAAGAAGGTGCCGTTCCCGGTGGTGGCGATTGTCGGCTACACCAATGCCGGAAAGTCGACGCTGTTCAACCGGCTGACCGGGGCCGACGTGCTGGCCGAAGACATGCTGTTTGCAACGCTCGACCCGACGCTGCGCCGCGTGCGCCTGCCGCACGGCACGCCGATCATCCTGTCGGACACAGTCGGCTTCATTTCGGACCTGCCGACGCATCTGGTCGCCGCCTTCCGCGCCACGCTGGAAGAGGTCGTCGAGGCCGATCTGGTCATCCACCTGCGCGATATTTCGGATCCGGATACCGCAGCGCAAGCCGAGGACGTCGAGCGCATTCTCGCCGATCTCGGCGTCGATGCCGGCGATGCCAAGCGCGTCGTCGAAGTGTGGAACAAGGTCGACCTTCTCGACGACGGCAACCGGGAGCGCCTGCTCGCCGACGGCACTGACGCCAGCAAGGCGCCGCCGATCGCCATCTCGGCGGTCACCGGCGAAGGCATCGATGCGCTGAAGGCGCTGATCGAGACCAGGATGTCGGGCGAACTGGAGGAATTGACGGTGACGATCGAACCGGCGCAGTTCGGCCTTGTCGACTGGCTCTACCGCAACGGCGACGTCGTTTCGCGGGTAGACAATGAGGATGGCAGCGCGACCATCGCACTCAAGGCCACGCACAGCGCGCGGCATGAGATCGAAAGCCGATTGCACCGCAAAAACAGGCAGTAAGCCTGATTATTTCGCGCTCTTGGCCTGCTGCCAGAGCGCTTCCATCTCGTCCAGCGTGGCTTTTTCGAGCGTGCTTCCCGATGCATCGATCGCGCGCTCGACATAGTGGAAGCGCGAGCGGAACTTTTCGTTGGTGCCGCTGAGCGCCGCTTCCGAATCGAGCTTGAGGTGACGCCCCAGATTGACGACGGCAAACAGCATGTCGCCGAATTCGTCCTTGATCTCAGCCGTTTCGCCCTTGGCCAGCGCCTCGCGCAATTCGCCGATCTCTTCCTCGATCTTGTCGAGGATGGGCGCCGCCTCGCTCCAGTCGAAGCCGACCCGGGCTGCCTTTTCCTGCAGTTTCAGTGCCCGCGTCAAAGCGGGCAGGGCGACCGGCACGCTGTCCAGGAACCCCTTGCCATGGTCTTCGGGGTCGAGGCCGCGGGCGAGGCGCGCACTTCGCTTTTCAGCTTTTTCCTCAGCCTTGATCTTTTCCCACATGCCCTTTGCCATGCCGGCGCTGCGCGCCTTCTCGTCGCCGAAGACATGCGGATGGCGCCGGATCATCTTGGTGGTGATGGCCTCGACCACATCACCGAAGGCAAAATCGCCGGCTTCCTCAGCCATCTGCGCGTGGTAGACGACCTGCAGCAGGAGGTCGCCGAGTTCGTCGCGCAGATCGTCGAGATCGCCGCGCGCAATGGCGTCCGCCACCTCGTAGGCTTCCTCGATCGTATAGGGCGCGATCGTCGAGAAATCCTGCTCGATGTCCCAGGGACAACCGGTCTTCGGCGCCCTGAGCGCCGCCATGATCTCGATCAGCCGGGAAATGTCGCGCGAAGGTTTCATGCGGCGAATGCTATCCCGCTGCCTGTCGTGCGGCCAACGGCGTCAGCCGGAGAGGGGAGATTGTCCACAGCGAGCTTCAGCCGAGTACCGACACAACCGCCTTGGCGAGGTCATCCATGCCGTCCTCGGGCAGGCCGGCGACGTTGATGCGGCTGTCGCCGACCATGTAGACGCCATACTCGGCACGCAGCCGCTCGACTTGCGCCTCGGTCAGGCCAAGCCTGGAAAACATGCCGCGATGGCTGGCGATGAAGTCGAAGCGGTCGGAGTTGGACTGCCGGCGCAGCGCGTCGGCGAACTGGACGCGCAGCCTCAGCATGCGCAGCCGCATCTCCTCCAGCTCCGCCTCCCAGTCGGCGCGAAGGCCATCATCTTCCAGCACCATGCGCACGGCGGCGGCGCCATGGTCCGGCGGCATCGAATACATGGCGCGCGCCGCCGCCAGCATCTGGCTCATCGCCACATCGGCTTGCGCACCATCCTTCGCCAGGATCATCGCCGCGCCGACGCGGTCGCGGTAGACGGCAAAGTTCTTCGAGCAGCTCGAGGCAACGACCATTTCAGGCACCTTGCCCGCGAGAAGGCGCAAGCCGGCCGCATCGGCGTCCAGGCCTTCGCCAAAGCCCTGATAGGCAATGTCGACAAAGGGCAACAGCCCGCGCTCGACGACAAGATCGGTGACGCTGGCCCATTGCGCGATATCGAGATTGGCGCCGGTCGGGTTATGGCAGCAGCCATGCAGCAGCACGATATCGCCGGGCTCGGCTGCGCCAAGCGTTGCCAGCATCTCGTCGAAGCGCACCGCGCCGGAAACGGCATCGAAATAGGGATAATCGCGCACCGTGAGGCCGGCCCCGCGCATCACCGGCGGGTGGTTCGGCCATGTCGGGTCCGACAGCCAGACGGTTGCGTCGGGGCGGGTCCGCTTCAACAGCTCCGCCACCAGCCGCAGCGCGCCGGAACCGCCAGGCGCTTGCGCGGCGCGGGTGCGCGTCATGTCGGCAGCGGGGCCGAAGGCCAGCTTGACCATCGCCGTGTTGAAGCCGGTGTCGCCGGCAAGGCCGAGATAGGTCTTGGTGTCCTGGTCCTGCAGCAACCGCTTCTCGGCCTCGCGCAGGGCGCGCATGACCGGCGTCCTGCCGTCGCGGTCCTTGTAGACGCCGACGCCGAGATCGATCTTGCCGGGGCGCGGATCGGCGCGATAGAGCCCGATCAACGCGATGATCTTGTCAGCCGGGGCAGGTTGCAGGGTCTCGAACATCAATACGGCTCCAATGGCGGCGGAGTAATACGCAAAGCGACCGCGTTTCGCCAGTGCTTCCATCTGCGCCGGCCCGCTAGCCGTGCGGGACCGTTACGCCAAGCTTTGTCTGTCCGACAGGGGTCGGCGGCTATGGCGACGGGTTCATTCCAATCCGCCGAATAAGCACCCGTCCAATCACGGTGAGACCGGTGCCGGTCAGCAGGGAGAAACCGCCGAGCATGCCGACCAGCCCGGCAAGGAACCAGCGTCCGGCGAAGCTGTCGACGGAGGCATTTTGCGGATTGGTTGGGTCGTAAGCGACAGGGACGCTGTCGCCATCACCCCAGAACGAGCTGTGGACGGCATTGTTGAAGCGGATAACGGTGCCGTCGGCGGTCGAGAACTCGATGCGGGGATTGTATTCGGCGGCGACAATCCTGCCTGTCGCCGAAGCGGTACGAGGGCCGTACATCTCGACGATGGCCAGCACGCCGGAAGCGATCAGTCCGACAATGCCAAAGATGATGAACACCCTGCCGACGACCGGCAACGCTGCAAAACCCGTTACACGACTACCATTGGCCATCTTTTGCTCCTGGGACAGACGGATAAGGCTAGACTTCATCCATAAAGCAAACATCTGCCGCACGGGAGATGGGTAAGTGCGCAGCGGACTTCTGATTGCATGATGCCTATTGTGGCGACGCAAAAAAGTTTTGGTGGCGATGGATTAAGATCCCCGCCTGTTTCGTAAACGGGGCATGAAACGGTCGATGCCACGCTTCGATATTGTCGGACAGCTGGGTTCGCTCAGGCGCTACGCACGCTCGCTGACGCGCGACGGCACTGACGCCGAGGATCTGGTGCACGATGCGCTGGTGCGCGCCTACGAGCGGCGCGACACATTCCGCTCGGGCGGCAATCTGCGGGCATGGTTGCTGTCGATCGTCCACAACGCTTTTATCGACAAGATGCGCTCGCGCCGGTCGGAAGCAGCGCGTGTCGAGCAGGCCGGCTATCTCACCGATGCCAGCACGCCGGCGCCTCAGGAACATTCCGTGCGACTGGCGCAGGTGCGCGAGGCCTTTTTCAGTCTGCCGGAGGAGCAGCGTTCGGCGCTGCATCTGGTCGCCATCGAGGGCCTTTCCTACCAGCAGGCCGCCGACGCCAGCGGGGTGCCGCTGGGCACGCTGATGTCGCGCATCGGCAGGGCGCGCGCAGCACTGCGCGAGATGGAAAACGCTGCACCTTCGCCGGCCAAAAGCCATCTGAGGATCGTGGGAGACCCGTCATGACCGACCTGTTGCGGGACCCGGTGACCGATACCGATCTCGATTCTTATGTCGACGACCAGCTGGATGTCGCGCGCCGCATCGAGGTCGAGGCGTTCCTCTCGGTTCGTCCGGAGGCTGCGGCGCGGGTGATGTCCGACTTGAGGACGCGCGACGAACTGCGCCTGGCGCTGGCTGCTTCCACAGGAATGGCGAGGCCCGTGACGACTGAAGTCGCGCGCCGGCTGGGCAGGGGGCTGGCCAGTCGCCGCGTCTTCGCAGTGCTGCAGCGGGCGGCCGCGGTCGCCGTCTTTGTCGCTGCCGGCTGGCTGGCGAACGGCCTCTTCGGGCCGCTGCTGGTGACCAAGGTCGTGGCTTCGCCGCCGCCGCCCGCCTATGTCGAAGAAGCGATCCGGGCGCACAAGACGACGCTCATGCGCGAGGCGATGCCCTCGCAGCTGGAGGCGCCCAACTACAATGGCGACGAAATCCGCGCCGCCACCGCAATCGTCATGCCATCGCTGCCCAAGGACTGGAAGGTCCGCGACGTGCAGATCTATCCGTCGCGCTTCGGGCCGAGCGTCGAGGTGGCGCTGGAGACGAAGGATATGGGGCTGGTCTCGCTGTTTGCGATCCGGCCCGGAACCTTCGACGTCGTCAAGCCTGCCATCGCGCCCTCCGGCGACATCTCCTCTGCCTATTTCCAGATCGGCGAGGTCGCGTACGCGGTCGTCGCGCGCAGCGATGTCCACGACCTCGACCGCGCCGCCGAGACGCTTGCCAAGACACTTTACTGATCAGGACACTTTACTGATCAAGACGCTTTACTGAGACCACATAAGGAGAACCCGCAATGAATACCCCTGACCTCGGATACCGCATGGGCACTGGCGCGCGCGCCGGCGCCGTCTATGACGAGGGCCTGCGCAGCCACATGCTGCGTGTCTATAACTACATGGGCATCGGCCTCGTCGTCACCGGCGTCGTCGCCATGGTGGTCGCTTCGACGCCGGCCCTCTACGTGCCGATCTTTTCCAGCCCGCTGAAATGGGTGGTGATGCTGGCGCCGCTCGCCTTCGTGCTGCTGTTCTCGTTCAAGATGCAGACGATGTCGGCGGCGAGCGCCCAGGCGATGTTCTGGGCCTTCTGCGCGGTGATGGGGCTGTCGCTGGCTTCGGTGTTCCTGGTCTTCACAGGCACCAGCATCGCGCGCACCTTCTTCATCACCGCCACCATGTTCGGCGCCACCAGCCTCTACGGCTACACGACCAAGCGCGACCTGACCCAGTTCTCGTCCTTCCTGATCATGGGCCTGATCGGTGTGGTGATCGCCAGCGTCGTCAACATCTTCCTTGGCTCGACCGCGCTGCAGTTCGCCATCTCGGTGATCGGCATTGCCGTCTTTGTCGGCCTGACCGCCTGGGACACGCAGACGATCAAGGAACAGTATGCGGAGAATTTCGACGCGGAATCGCAGCAGAAGCTTGCCGTTTTCGGCGCGCTGTCGCTGTACCTGAACTTCGTCAACATCTTCCAGCTGTTGCTGAATTTCACCGGCGAGCGCGAATAGTCGAACCGTAGCAAGGCAACAATCTCGATCTCGCAGTGGCCGGAGGTGAATCTCCGGCCACTGTCGTTTTGGCGTGGAGACATCGCTCCTCTATCAGCGCGATGTCGCGCCCTTGAGTCCACGCGGGCTTTTGCTAACCTGCCGCTCGCACGCAGCTTTCCGCGAGAACGCATGGAACAAGTGACGCTTCACGGCGACGGCATCTCGGCAACCATTGTCGGGCAGGGGGCCGAGCTCATCTCCTTGCGCAATGCCGAGGGTCTGGAGTTTTTGTGGCAGGCCGGGCCGGAATGGCGGCGGCATTCGCCGGTGCTGTTTCCGATCGTCGGCCGGCTGAAGGGCGACCAGCTCCGCCATGGGGGCCAGGTCTATCCCCTGACGCAGCACGGATTTGCCCGCGACAAGCCGTTTGTGTGGGCTGCTGAGACGAGTCCCCGATCCTGCACGCTGGTGTTGACCGACGATGCCGATACACGCACGCGCTATCCGTTCGCCTTTCGCCTTGCCATCACCTACACGCTCGAGCGTCGCGAACTTGGTGTGAGCTTCGAGATTGCCAACACCGGCGACGAGACGCTGCCAGCCTCCATCGGTGCACATCCGGCTTTCAATTGGCCATTGCAGCCGGGGCTCGCCAAGACAGACTACCACCTGACCTTTGCCCAGAACGAGCCGGCGCCGATCCGCCGGCTGAAGGATGGCCTGGTGGTGGCTGCACCACAGCCGACGCCCATCGAGGGCAAAACGCTGGCGCTTTCCGAACAGCTGTTCGAGGCAGACGCCGTGATCCTCGACCGGCCGGCCAGCACCAGCGTGCGCTATGCCGCCGCGAACGGTGAGGCGATCGAGATGTCGTGGCAGGGTTTTAAGGAATTGGGCATCTGGTCGAAGCCGGGCGGCGCTCCGTTCCTGTGTATCGAACCCTGGCACGGGCTTGCCAGCCCCGTGGATTTCGATGGCGAGTTCGCGGACAAGCCGGGCGTGATGCTGATCGCGCCCGGTGAAAAGCGCGTGCTGAGCTATCAGGTACGGCTCGAGCATGCGCCGCTGTGACCGATGAACCAGAGACAGGCGCGATGAAACTTGGCTTCATCGGCACGGGTGCCCTTACAGCGGCCATTATCAGCGGGCTCAAATCCGTCGCGGATAACTCCGTCTCCGTGCTGCTGTCGCCGCGCAATGAAGAGATCGCCGCAGAGCTGGCAGCCCGTTATCCGGATGTGTGTATCGCTGATGACAATCAGGCGGTTCTCGATCAATGCGACCTAGTCATGCTGGCTGTCCGGCCGCAAATTGCGCATGACGTCCTGCCGGGTTTGCGGTTTCGGCGCGAGCATCACCTCATCAGCTTGATCGCCACGCTGCCGCGCGAGGAGATTGCCGGCTTGACCGCACCCGCGCACCAGGTGACGAAAGCGCTGCCCATGCCGATGATTGCCCACCGGCTGTGGGGGCAACGATCATCTGCCCGCCGGATGCCACTGTCGCTGCCTTGTTCGGCAGTCTGGGGAAAGTGATCGAGGTCGAGAACCCAGCCGAATTCAATGCGCTGAGCGTGGTCACCGCGACCTATGCAAGCTACTTCAGATATCTCGATACGATCAACAGCTGGCTCAAGAAGAATGGCGTCGAGGAAGGAAAGGGGCGCGATTACATCGCCTCGCTTTTCAAAGCCTTGGGAAGCGCCCCTGATATGTCGCCGGATGCCGACTTCATGCATCTGGCGCAGGACTATGCGACGCGCGGCGGCATCAACGAACAGGTTCTTCGCGAACTCACGGCGCGAAACGTCTTCGAGGCGCTCACCGAGAGCCTGGACGGCGTACACCGGCGCATCGTCGGCGATACGCCTTGATGGGCGGCACCTTGAAATTCCCTGATGATCAGGAGTATGGCTCCAACGGATGTTCCGGACCGTTTCGGGAGGGTCGGCGGGTGCCTGGATGCTTGAAATTGGGCTTTGTGGCAGCGGCGCTGGCTGTGCTGATTGTCTTTCCGGTCGCTGCCGCCGACATCGACCGCGCCGCCAGCCTCTACCGCGCGCAATCGGTGACCAGCGGCACTGGCGAGGAGAACCGGGCGTGGGGCCTGGCGCCGTGCCTTGAAGAGGTGCTGGTCAAGGTTTCCGGCGACCCGCGGCTGATCGGCGACCCGCGTGTTGCGGACATGAGCCGGCACGCGGCCGACTATGTCACTGGTGTCGGCTACCGCGACCTGCTCAACAACCGCCCGCCGCATGACGAGCAGGGCACCCACGACCGGCCGCATTACATCACCGCCGATTTCGACCCGGACAAGATCGATGCCTTGCTGGCGTCGCTCGGGCGCAAACCGTGGGCGGTGCCGCGGCCAAAAATCGTCGCACTGCTGGATGTAAGGCCGATGAAAGGCGACGGCTTCACGCTGGTGCGCGATGGCGGCGGCGAGCTTGCGGCGGATATGCGCGTTGCGCTGGCGGACGCGGCGCACCGGACCGGTTTGCCGCTGGAGTTGCCTCGGCCGTCCGACGTCGCGCTCGCCGACGTGGCCAACACGCTGGATGGGGACGCCCTGCTTGCCGGCACTTTGGTATGGCGCCAGGAAGCGCTGGGCTGGGTCGGCGACTGGCGGCTCAGCTTCAAGGATAAGGAGTATCGCTGGCAGGTACGTGGCGTCAGTTTCGACGATGCGTTCCGCAACGCCACGCGCGGAACGCTGCAGATCCTGTCGGGCAATGGAGAGCCGGAAGCCGTCACGCCCTGACTCAAGGGAACCTTCTTGCCGGAGCGCCGTAAACAAAGTGGCGGGCAAGCTTTGAGCAAGGAGGTAGAATTGCAACATCGCCGGATCGACGTTGACGGAAACAGCATCTTCTATCGCGAAGACGGCCCGCCTGATGCTCCCGTCCTCCTGCTGCCGCACGGCTATCCGTGCTCGTCCTATCAATTCCGAAGGTTGATGCCGGCACTTGCCGATCGCTGGCATACATTCGCGCCGGACTTTCCCGGCTTTGGCTACAGCGGCACGCCCGAAATGTCGGACTTTGGCTATGATTTCGATGCCTATGCCGGGTTTCTGACAGCTTTCGCCGATGCGCTCGGCACGTCGCGCTATGCGCTCTGGCTGCACGATTATGGCTCTCAGATCGGACTGCGCCACGCCATCGCACATCCCGAGCGCATCGCCGCACTCATTATCCAGAACGGTGACATCTACGAGGACGTTCTCGGGCCGAAATACGCCGCCATAAAAGCCTATTGGAATGAGAAGACGCCCGAAAAGCATCGGCCGTTGGAAGAGGCGGTAAGCGAGGAGGGCTTCCGGCACGAGTTTGTCGGAGAGGTGGATGACGCTGTAGCCGAGCGCGTGCCTCCCGATCTTTGGAAACTCCACTGGCCTTTGATGGACACGCCGATCCGCCGGCGGCTCGCGGTCAACCTGATGGAGAAGTTGGAGGCGAACCTCGGCTGGTTCCCCCGCTATCAGAGCTTTCTGCGCGAGCACCAACCTCCGACGCTCATCGTTTGGGGTCCCGAGGATGGTTACATGCCGGCGCAATCGGCGCATGCCTACCAGCGCGATTTGCCGGAAGCAGAACTTCATCTCATCGGCGGCGCCGGCCACTGGTTGCTCGAAACCCATTTCGATGAGGCGCTTCCGCTGGTGCGCGATTTTCTGGCGCGCGTCCACAGTCAGGAAGCGAAAGGGACGGGCAGGGCGGCCGGCCGGGCGTAGACCCCTCCGTTGCGGTCATCGGATCGATCTGCAACCATGGCGTCATGATGGAAAAGTCTGCCGCGCCCTGGCCTCTGCTGCAAATCGCGATCGAGCCGAAGTCGCGGGCCGATCAGGAGAAGCTGCTTGTCACTTCGTCCAAGCTCGCGCCTGACGACCGCGACCCGTCCGCTGCCATGGCCATGGCCAGATGACGTCGCCAAAATTCTCCTCGCGGGCAGGGTTCCTTGTCGGCCTCGGCATCACGCCCGTCGCCTTTTTCCTGGCGCTCTATTCGGCCGGAGCCGGGCATGGCGACTATGGGCTGGCGCGACTTCTCTATCCGGTCCCCATGCTGGCAACGCTGTTGACCAACACAACGATCACCGGCCTTTCCATCGGATTGGCTGCGCTGCAGTTTCCTGCCTATGGGGCATTTGTTGCGGGCGCCGGCGGCTCCAGATGGCTGGCCCTTGGCGTCTTCCATCTTGTCGCAATCGCAGCAGCCTTCAGCGGCCTCCTGGAAAGCTTCTCGGGATGACGCTCCTGTTCGTTATCCTGGTGCCAGCCCGTCGAGCAGGAAGTCGAGGCCTTTGCGAAAGGCGCCATCCCAATCGCTAAGGGGAGAGGGGGGAATCGACCTGAAGCAGCCGCTCGTTAATGAGGCGATCATCCCATACCTGCACCTCGATGAACTTGTCATACTTCATCGTTGGATCGGTCTTCCAGCGCTCACCGGGCATCCCAAATTCGGCCACGACGGCTTCGATCTCACCAAGAGTAAACACTTGCCCGTGGTATCGCTTTCGTTGGGGGCGAAGATCGTCACGCGTCGCGATCGGAAGACTTGCCATGCTGTCCGGATAGGTGAAAGTGAGCGTCTCCGGTGGGAACTCTCGCAGTCGCATAACGAGTGAGCTTGGCCGTGACGGGTCTTTGCCGTCGGCAAAGTCGCCAAGAAAGAAATAGACCGGACGCTCTAGCTTCGTGGGCCCAAGCAGTCGGCGCCGTTCTCGAATGAGCCATTCCTCCGTTAATCGTCGCCTCTCCAAGTAGTTTGCTTTGATAGCGCGCAGCCCAGACGCTCTGATCTCGTCAAGAACCCGTTCTGCCTGCTCTTCGGACAGCTCGCAAATATTTCTGCACGGTCCTCGACGGGGATCGTAGTTGTGAGTGATGACCTCGGGGAACGATTCCATTCGGGGAAGCTATACGAACCGCGCGTCAGCAGGCCAGATCGCTGGCAGATGGATGCCCCTGAGGGTACCCGTTGGGACGTTGTCGGCAAATCATGCGTTGTATCGCAACCATGGGATGGTGACCGCCCAGTGAGCCGCCGGCCTGCATCTCAGTCAGCAGGGCGTATATTGGCACGCCGCTAATGGAAGCAGCAGCCACATATGAAAGTCGCATAAGATAGATTATGGAACTTGTGCATTAGACTGAAGCTGGAAATTGCTGCGATTTTCACGGGTTTGGCATGATCGACGCGTGTTGCCTTGAGCCGATGGCCAACGCTACGCTGTGTCGATGACGACAGCAAAGCGTGACATCGAAGCGGCGATCGAAGTGTTCGTGCACGGCTTCAGTACCGATAAGAGCCGTTCCTTTCCCTACGAGGCCAGCCGCGTCGGACCCTTGTGGCTGATGCGCGATGCCGAGCGCAAGAATGCACGCGACTACCGTGGCGAAGAATGGATCGTCCATGACGTCGCCGCCGAGGAAGCCGATGCCATCGTGCGGCAGCATGCGCGGCCAAGCTTTGCCGTTTCGGTCGTGATCGCGAATGACGGCCCGGACGAACCGACGCGAACTGCCTACAAGGCGCTCGGCTACCGGCTGCTGCGGACGGAAGGCTTTTTCGTCCAGTCGCTGCGCCAAATTCCAGACCCGCCAGCAATCGTCTCTATCGAACGCGTGAGGACGGCTGAACGCGCTGCACAACTGGGAAAGGTCATACGCAGGCGGCCACTTCCAGACGATCAACTCGGCGACGATGCGCCGTTTCGCCAGTATGTGGCGCTCGATGGCGACGCCATCGTCGGGCGTGTGCGCAGCATAGACGCCATCGGCGCCACATGGTGCTCGGCAATGTTTGTCGAGCCTTCGCACCGGCGTCGAGGCATCGGCCAGGCGCTGATGGCCAAAATGCTGCATGACGACAAAGCGCATGGGTCGCGGTGCTCGATGCTGTTGGCGACGCGTGCCGGAGCGCTGCTTTATCCCCGCATGGGCTATGAGCGGATTGGAACGCTGCTGATCTTCGCGCCGAAGAACCGAACGTCCTTATAAAGATCTGCTCGTATCATGCTGTCTCATAAAGGAATTTCGATCACCATGCCGTCATAGGCCGGAGTGACGTTGGCCGGCACCTCGGCCTTGACCGTGGCATAGTCGAGCGGCACATGCATATGCGTCAGCACGGCCTGTTTCGGCGCCAGTTTTTCAATCCAGCCAAGCGCCTGACCGAGCGACAGATGACTGGGATGGGTATGGTACTGCAAGGCATCGATGACCAGCATTTCCAGGCCGCGCAGTCGCTCGGCGGTGGCATCCGGGAAGTCGCTTATATCGGGGCAGTAGGCCAGCCCGCCGATGCGGAAGCCGAGCGAAATGATGTCGCCATGGATCTGCGGCAGCGGATCGAGGGTGAGGGCACCGCCCTCGCCTTCGATCGTCACCGCCCTTGCGTGATCGATGATGTGCGGCCTGACGATCGGCGGATAGGAACTGCCAAACGGCGTCTCGAAGCAATAGCCGAACGCTTCGCGCAGCCTGAGCATGGTCGGCTGGTCGGCATGGACATCGATCAAATGGCGCTGCTCCAGCACGTAGCCGCGCAGATCGTCGATGCCGTGGATGTGGTCGGCGTGCGGATGCGTATAGACGACGGCGTCGATGCGCCGGACGGCCGCCATCAGCATCTGCTCACGGAAATCAGGCCCGGTGTCGATGACGACCGTGGTTCTGGCGCCGTTGGCTGCTATCCGCTCGACGAGCGCGGCTGAGCGTGTACGCCGGTTTTTCGGATTGGCCGGGTCGCAATTGCCCCAATCGCCGGTGATGCGCGGCGTGCCAGGTGACGAGCCGCAGCCGAGGATGGTGAGGCGCAGCCGGTCGCTCATGTGTCAGAGCCCTGCGGGCCGCGGCATCTTGCCGAACAGCCGGAAGAAGTTCGCCGTCGTCAGCGTCGCGATCTCGGCTTCGCCAACGCCGGCCGTCTCCGCCAGCACCTTGGCTGTATGCGCGACATAGGCCGGCTCGTTGCGTTTGCCGCGGAACGGCACCGGCGCCAGATACGGCGCGTCGGTCTCGACCAGCAGCCGGTCATGCGGCACATCGGCTGCGATGGCGCGTAAATCGGCGGAGTTCTTGAAGGTCAGTATGCCCGAGAAGGACACATAGCCACCAAGCGCCACGCCGACCTCTGCCAGCCGTCGCCCCGACGAAAAACAATGCAGGATGAAGGGGAAGGCGCCCTTCCCTGTTTCGTCTTCGAGGATGGCAGCCATGTCGTCATCGGCATCGCGCGAATGGATTACCAGCGGCAGCCCGGTCTCGCGCGCAGCTGCTATATGAGTGCGAAAACCCTGCGCCTGCGCATCGCGTGGGGCCTTGTCGTAAAAATAGTCGAGCCCGGCCTCGCCGATCGCCACCACCTTCGGGTGCGCGGACAGGCGCACAAGGTCCTCAGCCGTCACATCCAGCTCTTCGCCGACATTGTGAGGATGAGTGCCGACCGAGCAATAGATTTCGTCGAAACTCTCGGCAATCTCAAGCACTTGCACAAACCGCTTCACGCGTGTCGAGATGGTCACCATGTGACCTATACCGGCAGCCTTGGCGCGGGCGACGATGGCCGCCCGCTCCTCGGTGAAATCCGGAAAGTCGAGATGGCAATGGCTGTCGACGAGCATCAGGCGCTCGCCTCAGGGTTTTCGACATAACGCGGAAACACGCCCTCCGGCGCGGGCAGCGCCGTGCCGGGCACCAGCGCATAGTCGGCATGGACATGCGCGAAGTCACGCTTGTCCGCCGGCACCGCCAGCAGGTCCAGCAGCTTGCCGGCCGACCCCGGAATGTAGGGCTGGCACAGCAATGCCACGCGCCGCACCAGTTCGGCGGTCGTCCACAGCACTGTTTCCATGCGCGCCGGATCGGTCTTCTTCAGCGCCCAGGGCGCCTGCGAGGCGAAGTAGCGATCCGCTTCCGCCACAACGCCGAAGATCGCCGCCAACGCGAGATGGATGCCCTGTTCCGCCATCGCCTGGCGCGCGGTACCCAGCGCTTCCACCGCCTGGTCGAGGATCGCGCTGTCGGCTTCGGTCAGCTCGCCGCGATGCGGCACCACGCCGCCGCAGTTCTTGGCGATCATCGACAGCGAGCGCTGCGCCAGATTGCCGAGACCGTTGGCGAGATCGGCATTTGTGCGGTTGACGATCGCGTCATGGCTGTAGCTGCCGTCCTGGCCGAATGGCACCTCACGCAAGAAGAAATAGCGCACCTGGTCGAGGCCGTAATGCTCGACCATGGTGAAGGGGTCTACGACATTGCCGACCGACTTCGACATTTTCTCGCCGCGGTTGAACAGGAAGCCATGCGCGAAGACGCGCTTCGGCAGTTCGATGCCGGCCGACATCAGGAAAGCCGGCCAGTAGACGGCATGGAAGCGGACGATGTCCTTGCCGATAATGTGCGTGGCCGGCCAGTAGCGCCATTGCTCGGCCTTGGTGTCGGGATAGCCGGCAGCGGTGATGTAGTTGGTCAAGGCATCGACCCAGACATACATCACATGCTTGTCGTCGCCGGGCACCGGCACGCCCCAATTGAAGGTCGTGCGCGAGACCGAGATGTCCTTGAGGCCGGACCTGACGAAGCTCATCACCTCATTTCGGCGCTCGGCCGGACCGACGAAATCGGGCTGGCTTTCGTACAGCGCAAGCAATTTGTCCTGATAGGCGGAAAGCCTGAAGAAGTAGCTTTCCTCCTCATTCCATTCGACCGGCGAGCCAAGCGGCTCGCGGCGCACGCCGTCGTCGCCGAGCGTGGTTTCGCTCTCTTCGAAATAGGCTTCCTGGCGGACCGAATACCAGCCACTGTAGCGGTCGAGATAGATGTCGCCATTGGCCGCCATCGCCTTCCAGATCGCCTGGCACGACTCGTAGTGGCGTGGTTCCGTCGTGCGGATGTAATCATCATTCGAGCCGCCCAGGACCTCTGTCATCGAACGGAAGATCGCCGAGTTGCGGTCGGCAAGCGCGAGTGGCGTTATGCCTTCCTTCTCGGCCGTCTGCTGCATCTTGAGGCCGTGTTCGTCAGTGCCGGTGAGGAAGAGCACGTCCTTGCCGTCCAGGCGCTGGAAGCGGGCCAGCGCGTCGGTCGCGATGACCGTATAGGCGTGGCCGATATGCGGCTTGCCGTTCGGATAGAAAATTGGTGTCGTGATGTAGAATGTGTCGCGTGACATGAATTAACCGTCATGAATGGCCGAATGAATGTGAGCGGTGGATATCGCATCGAGACGGCGATTGCCATCCCGCCCCAATGCCGAAACCGGTCACATTCGCATTGCGGAATTCAGGCGGTCGATCATGGTCAAGGCGTGCTGCTTCTTGTCGAGATTGTAGGTATCGGTCTCAGATATGGCGTTCAGCGCCTCGTGCCAAGTGTCGGACAGCGTTTTCGCCCGCGCGAGATCCCCGGCCAGCGCGGCTTCACTGGCGCCGGTGGAGAGCAGATCGAGCGCGCGGCGGTTGAAGATGTCGAACTGGATCGCCTGGTCGCGGCCGGCGACGGCCTCGGCAAGGCGATAGGCGCCGGCGATGTCGCTCTTGCCCGACGTGACCAGGGCGTCGAGGGTGCCGGCAATCTCCAGCCCGCCATATTGGGTCAGAAGGATCGCATTGCGGGCGCTGCCCCCTGCCCGTTCCGCCAGTGCCGCGCGCGCGGCAGGATCGGAAGGTGGCGGCGGCTCGACGGTTTCCAGAACGCTCATCAGGCTGCCGGCATCGAGCGGCGTTAGCCGCACCATCTGGCAGCGCGAACGGATGGTCGGCAAAAGGCTGCCCGGCGCATGCACGATGAGGATGAACAGCGTGCGGCTCGGCGGCTCCTCGAGGTTCTTCAGCAAGGCATTGGCGGCGTTGGTGTTCATGTCGTCGGCCGGATCGACGATCACCACCCGGTAGCTGCCGTCATGCGAGGTCAGCGACAGGAAGCGGTTGACCTTGCGGATCTCGTCGACGGTGACGACGGTCTTGAAACTCTTGGTCTTGTCGTTCAGCGGCCGGGTCAGGTGCAGCACGCCGGGATGCGCCCCGGTGGCGATCTGGCGAAACAGCGGTGAGGCCGGATCGGGAACGGCAAACACATCCGGCGCCTGGTCGAAGGCCGGATGCTTCAACAGATGGTGCGCCAGGTGAAAGGCAAGCGTCGCCTTGCCGATGCCGACCGGCCCGGCAAAGATCAACGCATGCGGCAGTTTTCCCGAGCGATAGGCGGCAGCGAGCATCGCGGCCGCCTGCTCATGGCCGACCAGGCGCAGCGTCTCGGACGGCTCCGGTACACCGTCCAGTGTGTCGTGCTGCTCGGGAGCGATGCGTTCGAAGATCATGCGGGCGCCGCCTGTCGGTTGCGCGCGGGCGCCCTCGCCTCAAGTGCGGCGAACACCACCGCGGTGATGGCATCCTCCACCGTAGCGGGAGGCGCCGACGCGTCGATCACGATGCAGCGGTCCGGCTCGGCGGCTGCGATCGCCAGGAAGGCGTCACGGCGGCGCTGGTGGATGTCCAGCGTCTCCTTTTCGAAGCGGTCCGGACCGTCCTCGGCGCCACGCCGCGCGGCGGCGCGCCGCAAGCCCTCGGCAGGGTCAATGTCAAGGATCAGCGTCATGTCCGGCATCATGCCGTTGATGGCGACCTCCTCCAGAGCTTCCATGAAAGCCGGATCGAGGCCGCCGGTGACGCCCTGATAGACGCGCGACGAATCCAGGAAACGGTCGCACAGCACGATGGAGCCGCGCTCCACCGCCGGCCGGATGACCTGCTCGACATGGTCGGAGCGCGCGGCGGCAAACAGCAGCGCCTCCATCTTCGGCCCGAACGGCTCGGCGGCGCCGGACAGGAGCACATGCCTGACCGCCTCGGCCCCGGGTGACCCCCCGGGTTCGCGGGTGAGGAGGACATCGTATTTCTTGGCGCGCATTTTCTGGGCCAGCCGTTCGATCTGCGTCGACTTGCCGGCGCCCTCGCCGCCTTCGAAGGTGATGAAAAATCCGCTTGCCAATCGAAAGGCCTTTGTCCTGCTTTGCGCTGGTGTCTTAGTCCGCGCCCGAGAAAAGGTCCACGCCGCAGGATCTCAACGCAGCCAGCCTACGGCCAGTTCCCTGGCGGCATCAAACGCGCGTTGCGGCAACGTGCCGACGCCGACCGATTCGGCGGCGAAAAGCGGCGTTTCCTGGCTCAGCGTGTCGCCGATCCAGACGCGCAGCGCGCCGACGGGTTGTCCCTCCTCCACCGGCGCCGATACCGGCCCCTGATAGACGATCCTGGCGGTCAGCTTGTCGCGGTTGGCGATCGGCAGCAGGAAGTCGATGGGCGCCTTTGCCTTCAGCGCTACGCTGGATTTGGCGCCGCCGAACACCTGGGCCTCGCCGACCACTTCGTTGCTGGCGAAAATCTCGGTCTTCTCGAAGGAGCGGACGCCCCATTCGAGCAGCTTGCGCGCTTCCTCTGCGCGCTCGCGGTCATTGGCCAATCCGCTCATCGCCGCGAACACCCTGGTCCCCTCATGGCTGACCGAGCCGACGATGCCGAAACCGCCCGCCTCGCTTGACCCGACCGCCATTCCGTCGGCGCCGATGCCCATGGCCAGCAACGGGTTGCGGTTCTTTTGCGAGATCTTGTTCCAGGTGAAATCGGGCCGGCCGTAATAGAGATAGAGATCCGGATATTCGCGCCATATATGCAGGCCAAGCTGCGCCAGTTCGCGCACCGTCGTCTGCTGGCCGTCGGCCGGCAGGCCGGTCGAATTGACGAATGTCGATTTCGCGAGCCCGATCTGGCGCGCGCGATCGTTCATCTGCGCCGCGAAATTCTCTTCCGAACCGGCCATGCCTTCGGCCAGCACCATGCAGCCGTCATTGGCGGCCTGTATGGTGACCCCCTGGATCAGATCCTCGACCCGGATCGCCGATTTGAGCTTGGCGAACATGGTCGACGTTCCCGACGGGGCGCCGCCCTTGCGCCAGGCATTCTCCGAGACCACGAAGGTGTCGTCGAGGCTCATGCGCTTCGACTTGATGGCGTTGAAGACCATCTCCATGGTCATCAGCTTGGCCATCGAGGCCGGCGGGATCGGTTGGTCGGCATCCTTGGAAAAGAGCACCGTGCCGGTTTCGGCATCGATCATGAAAGCCCGCGTCGCCTTGGTCTCGAAAAGCTGCGCGTTGGCCGGAACCAGCGCGGCAAGCAAGAAGCCAAGGCCAAAAAGCCCGGCAAAAGGGTGGAAAAGGCGAAATCGCATGAAGAGGCTCGACTGTTAGCCGGCAGAAACTTGCCGCAACGCTATCAGGCTTCTTCCCGGCGGATCAACCGCGCAATCACAAAACCGGCGTGCCTTTGTTGGTCAGTTGCGCACAGCCAGCGCGTCCGGCGCGCCATGCGACCATGCCGCGCGCAAGAGGTCGTCGACATTGCCATGGCCATCCGGATAGAGATTGACCGCGTACCAGTCATTGCCGTCGAGTTCGGTGCTCTGGATTTCGGTCCTGCCGAACGGTTCGAGAGCCGCAGCCACCCGCTTTGCCTCGGCAGCATCGTCGAAGGATCCGGCGGCGACATAGTCGGAAACGGCAGGCGATGCCTGCGGGTTGGATTTCTTCCACGATTGCAGGATGTCGGCTGGCGACATGCCCTGGTCGTCAAGCGCTGCAAAGACGTCGGCGCGCTGTACGCGCTCATCCGCATAGGAGAGCGAAGCCACGGCAAAGGGCGATTCCGGGCGCTGAGGCACGATCGGCCCGAATTCAGGCAGCGTCACATCGCTTGAGGCCGGTGCCTGCATCGACATCACTGGCTGTGTGTCGGAATTCGTCAACTGACCAGGAAACGGCACTACGGCAGGGGGTGCGCCAACAGATAGGCTCGGCGAAGGTCCGTTCATCGCCACCATGACGCCGGTCGGCAAGCCATCGGACGGGTCCGGGCGGTTGCCCGGGCGGTAGGAGGCGACCAGATATTGGTCGTCGTCGCCGTCGAGCGGTGCGCGGCCAATATATTCCACCTTGACCCTGGCCGTGCCGACCTTGGCATAGTCGAGCATTTGCGCGGCGCGTTCCGAGACATCGATGATGCGTCCCTCGTGATAGGGGCCGCGGTCGTTGACGCGCACGATGACCGAGCTTCCGGTCTCGGTGTTGGTGACACGGGCGTAGCTTGGCAGCGGCATGGTCGGATGCGCCGCCGTCAGATGGGTCATGTCGTAGACTTCGCCATTGGCTGTGAGACGACCGTGGAAGGCATCGCCATACCAGGAGGCGAGACCGACCTTGGCGTAGCGCTTGTCTTCCTTGGGGTAATACCACTTGCCGCGCACCTGATAGGGCTTGCCCAACTGGTCGCGGCCGCCGCCGCGCCGCATGTACTGAACGCGCGGGCTGGCCTTCACACCGTATTCGGTCTCGGCAAAATATTCCTTCGAGCGAGGCTTCTTGTAGACCATGGCTTTCGGCTCGGACTGCGGCGACGCGCACGCGGCCAGCAACGCAGCCGAAAGAGCGCACAACACCAAAGCAGGAGCGCGACGAAGACGCCGATGCGTCGTGGTCTGCATGTTTTCCGATGTCCCCTACCGTCTCGACACAGGCGCCGCTTCAGAATTTCGGCGGAGCCAGATGAGCAATGCCTGCGACGCGCCAATCCCCATCCCTTGTGCGCAGGAATTGCTTATCAGCGTATTAATCGATTGTGTCCGGAACCGGGCAGGAATGTGGCGGCCAGGTCCCGGGCTGGCCGGGCGCCTGTGAGGAGGCATCCGAGACCTCTGTCCTTTGGAGTCTGGAAGTGAACCTGTGGCATGAAGCGCGGCTGCCTGGAACCGACCGACCCGAGATACGTTCTGCGCCTCATGGATGAATTCATTGAACGTTTCGGGCAACAGACGTGGCTGCCCTTTTCCGTAATTTCAGCCAGGCTTTTGCTCGCGGCCGTCCTTGGCTCCATCGTTGGGATCGAACGCGAATGGCGTAACCGACCGGCCGGATTGAGGACACACGTCCTAGTCTGTGTTGCGACGGCTCTAATTGCCATCCTCACGATCGAGATTACTCATCTTCACGTCTTCGATGGTCAGGAAATCGCCATTGATCCTATCCGCTTGATCGAAGCCACGACTGCCGGCGTGGCATTTCTGGCCGCGGGCTTGATCTTCTTCTCCAAGGGCGAGGTTCAAGGGCTTACCACTGGGGCGGGCATGTGGCTGGCAGGCGCCATAGGCCTGGCGGTTGGGCTCGGGTTCTGGCAGATCGCGGCTTTGGCTACCTTGCTCGCACTTGTCGTGCTGGGTCTTCTGCAACTTGTGCAGGTCGGCAGCAAGGATCGCAATTAGATCCCGGCCCCTTCGAAAACGGGTTCGCAGCTCCGTTCGGGTAACGAACGCCACCCCCTATTATCCATGGCAGCGCCGATGGTTGACTTGGCGATGGGCAACGCTCTAGAGAAATGAACCGCAAGCTGGTCCGGAAGGACAGGTATCATTCGATACCAACTGTCGTTCACTGGGTCGGTTGATGTTCCTAGATGATTGAAAAGTCACGTTGGAGGGATGGCCGAGCGGTTTAAGGCACCGGTCTTGAAATTCGGTTGCGGCCGTCCCTGCCCTTCCCTTTTGGTACTGCAAAATCCTTGTCTGTAACGGCGTTGAGCCGCTCCCAAATACCGTTCCTGCTACGCTGTCCCGGTGCATACCGTAGCGTTGCGTTGCAAAAACCGTAGCAGTGTGTTCGCAACCTGTTCTGTCTCGAACTCCTAGTCTTTCTAGGCAAGATCGCCCGATAAAAAGGGCGCCAGACGGCGAGGCATTCGGCTGCGGGCCGCCCCTACGCGACGTCGGACCGACCTCGCGCGGAATGAGTGTGGTTGCGTGCTTCGGGCCGAGTCGAATAATCAGAGACAGGCTGAGAATGGTGTGGCTCAACAACAGCTAGGGCAACCGTGGAATGATTGGACTTTACAACGTATGGCCGGCGCTCCGTCTCCCGATGACGCGGCAAGCCTCAGCAAGTGGCGGGCGGCTCTACGTCGGAGAAATCAGTCCGCTAGGCGCCGCAAAGCATGAGTGACGTAGGGCGGTGGGGGTCCTGGCTTTCTCATTTTAGGCGCCGACTCACCTTCAGCCGCCCGAGCCTTCACCGCCGAGCGCTTACCCGTGAGCCGGCCGCCTCGACCTCCACCCGAACGGATGCAGGCTCAATTCGATGCAGCGACTCGGCGTCGTGAGTGCCCGCCCCTACGGCGGCGACGTGGTCGACGATGACGTAGGACCCACCAGGCCTCAGCCGATCGTAGACGTCTCGATTGACGTCGGCCGCGGGCTTTCTTCTGAATTATCGCGGTGTGGAGATCGAGAGGCCACATCCGTCACGGTCAAGGGGCGTCTATACCCTGTCAGGCGAGCAGCCGATGAAAGGCGGTAAGCTAAAGAGGCGCGGCTTGAAGCAGTTGTGGCATACGACCCGGGGTGCAGCGTGCAAGGACCAGCAGGATCCCCGACCGCAAGTGCGACGCGGCTCTATGCGGCCGCTGTTCAGCGGTCACTGCGCTCTCACCGTGGAAGCATTGAGGCTTCTCAACGAGGCCAGTCCCCCAACGACGGCAAAGGCAAGAGCCGTTAAATCACGCCTTGGCCAGCAGCAGATCCCGTCGGTATCTGCCGCAGCATTCGAAACCAGTCGTCGAACAAGGTTCCGCTTTTAGCATCGCTTCTTTGCCGCAATCACCACGAAGTCGCTTCCGATCGTACCGGCATCCATGAGTGCATCTTCAATCTTAAACAGCATGTCGAGAACCAGCATGGAGGACGCATCGTCTTCGCGGAAGTTTCCGGCGATGCCACTAAGCAGAAACTGCATGATTGTCCCGCCACACGCATTCATTGCGATGATGTCGAAATTGTCTGCGATAGCGGAAACGATGTCCTGCGACCGAATAGCTTCCGACGGATCGACACGCCGAACCTCGGCTGGATCCGGTATGGGTGCTTGAGTCGCCACTTGACCAAGGTTCGCAGGGATAAAACTCCGTCGATATTGGTGCGGGATCAAATGGAACGCATGTGAGATCGCCTCCCGTTGGGCAGGCGGAAAGCCGAAATGGTTCGCTCCGACATACTCGTTGACGAACAGCAGACCACCCGGCTTGAGGCTATTGTGGACACGTTCGAGCACGCGCTCAAGCGCTTGGATATGGTGAAGTGATCCGTTGAACCAAGCGGCATCATACACTCCCTGCTCTAGGCCCGCCGTTTCGATGTCTGCGCAGCGATAGTGGATGCCGGTGAACCCTTCTTGACGTGCTGCCAATATTGCACCCTGGATTGCCGCTGGCGCGATATCGAACGCATCGCACATTAGACTGGCGTCAATTCGCATGAAGTGCCGCTCAAGGTCGCCGTAACCGCAGCCGATGCTAAGCATGCGAAGGTCGTGACCTTGCGGGGCGAATGACCCAAGGCAATACTCTACCCACGACCCATAATTCCCGCCGGCGCAAGCGCGACGCTGGTGACGCGCCATGACGGCTGGGACAGCAAGCCAGTAGACATTCGCCGAGAACTCGTCAGATCCGCTGCTTATATCAGACCAGCGCTCCGCGACGCGCGCTTTGTCGTCGTTAGTCATAGCGCCTTCTATCGGCATGCTAAGCTTTCTCCATCCTGTCATCCTGAATTTCGGCGTAGCCTGCTTCCACCGGCAATTGCGTTCAACCGGTATCTTAGCGTATCTCCCTCATTGGGGAACACTGGCGCCGCCAGCGTGGGATCAGGAGCTCTGATGTCGTCGCGTAAAGAGGCAGGACAGAAGCCACACGCTCCCATGAATAGTGAGACCTATTGGTCGCGCCGCTTCGAAACCGACTGGGTTGTCAATCGAGGTCGGGAGCAGTCGGTTTTCTTTGGCCGGATCATTCTCGATCATCTGCCGGAATGGCTGACCCGTTCGCTGCGTGATGAGCGCTGGACGATCTGCGATTGGGGGTGCGCTCTGGGCGACGGTACGGACCTCCTGGCTCAAGTGTTCCCAGGCCCGGTCACAGGGATCGATTTCGCCGAACCCGCGATTGCCTCGGCGCGCGCGACATTTAGCAAGCCGCATTTTTTGCGGGTCGACCTTTTTCGCGAACTGTTCAATGAGCGTTTCGATGTGGTTGTCTCCTCCAACACCCTTGAGCACTTCGACGATCCCGTGGCCGTCCTCGAGCGTCTCGGGGAAATGGCAACCGAAGCTCTTGTGATCCTCGTCCCTTTCCGAGAGTATTTGAGGTTAGACGAGCACAAAAGTACGTTCGATCCCTCGAACATCCCGGCAACGCTTGCAGGCGGGGAACTAGTGCTCGCTACCTCGAAAGTTGTCGACGCTCGAGCGATGGAGCCGACGTATTGGGCAGGCGAGCAAATCCTTCTCGTTTATGCCCGAACACAACGTATCGCCGAGCGTGAATTTCGCCTCAGTGACCTCACGTTCGAGCATTGTCCGTCCGCCCCGATCGCGCGTAGGCAGATCGAAACTGAGGACGAGGCGCGGGCCAGGAGCTTCATCGACGAACGCGCGCGTTGGAACGTCGAGGTCGCCAGGCTGGCCAGGGAACTCAGCGACGTCAGGATCGAACACGCGGAAGCCGAAGTGGTTCATTCGGCGACCAAGCGTCGAATAGTTGAACTGTCGGAGGAAGTCGGGGCGGCGAACACACGAAGCCTTGAGACCGAGCGTATCCGCACGGCTTTGGCTGATGAGGTGGCGCGGCTCAGCGACTCACTATCGGCTGAACGTCATGCCACCAATGTCGAACGGGTCAAAGTCGCCGAGCTTCTCGCAGCCGCCAACCTGGCTGCCCTTGATCACTCGCGGCAGATCCGGGCGCTAGCTGAGGAGTTTCGGGTCGGTCGCAAACCCGTAAAGGAGATTAGCGAGTTCCTTGCCAATGCAACACAAGGCCAGGAGTGGAGCAATTCCGCCAAAGACGAGGAGATCGCGACACTGCGAACTCTCCTCCAGGCGCGCGATGATGGTATCGCCTGGCTGCAGGGCGAGATACAAGTCCTAGCCGGCGAGTACGAGCGGCGACGTACCAGCTTCCGCATTCTCCTGGCTGACCTGATCATCCTGATCCGGCGTAGATGGCCCTGGCTCCGGGGCATCGGAAAGGTCCTCCTTCCGCCTCGTCTACGTTTCAGGATACTATCCCGGGCGAATTCCTCGCCACTCCTGACGCTCGTAAATCGCGCCGGTGGTCAACCGCGGGCCGTCATGGCTCCAAGTGTTGCCAGGGCCGGGACACCGGGCGCGCCCGCGCCAGGAGCGGAGCACGCCGGCCTCCTAGACATAGTATGCTTCGCCAACATCGCTTGGTCAGCGCGTTACCAGCGTCCTCAGCAGCTAATGTCGAACCTCGCTGCCCGCGGCTACCGCGTGTTCTATATCGTACCCTCGCGCACGCCTCCATCGGGCCGGGATTACGACCTCATGGAGGTTGCGAACGGCGTCTTCGAGGTCTCATTGCGAGCCGACGGAGTGCAGGATTTCTACAGCAAATCTATGAGCCGTGGGAATCAGACAGCCTTCGGTGAAGCGATGTCGGCGCTCGCGCGCGATCTCAGGATTAAAACGGCGGTCACCGTCGTCCACCTCACATACTGGACGCCGCTAGCACTTGCGTTGCGGACGTCCCGCGGCTGGCACGTGCAGTACGATTGCATGGACGAGTGGGACAATTTCCCGAACATCGGCCGCGACCTCCTCCATGACGAGGAGACGCTGGTTCGTGAAGCCGACCTCGTGACCGTCACAGCCGCCCTGCTACAGGATAAGTGGCAATCCAAGGCGCGCCGTTGCGCCCTCGTTCGCAATGGGGTGGACTACGCGTTCTTCCAAGAGCGGTGCGTTCCGAATGATCTCTTGGCAAGCATGAAGGCTCCGATCATCGGCTACTATGGTGCGCTCGCCGAATGGCTCGATTTCGAGCTAATCGCTGCCGTGGCCCGCCAGCGTCCCGATTGGTCCTTCGTTTTGATCGGCGATGATTTCTCCACTGACCTGGCCGGCCTCGACAGCCTTCCAAATGTGCATCTGCTTGGACTGCGTCCCTATAGTGAGATGCCTCAATACCTCTACTGGTTCGACGCATGTTTGATTCCGTTCCGGGTTTACAACGTCACGCATGCGGTCGACCCGGTGAAGTTCTATGAATACATGAGCGCCGGAAAGCCTGTAATCGCGACGCCGACTGCTGAACTCCAAGTCTACAAGGACTATCTCTCATTCGCGGCCACTCCTGATGAGACAGTGCAGGCCATAGAAGCAGCGCTTGCCGATAGTGACCAGGCACTGTCCCGCCGCCGACGGGAACTGGCGAAAGCTAATGACTGGTCCGAGCGGGTGGACGCCACGCTCACGGCCCTCCGTCACGGCTTTCCAGTGGTGTCAATCATTGTTGTTACGTACAACAACATCGATCTCACTAAGGCCTGCATCGACAGCCTGATCCGGAATACCACTTACCCGAATTACGAGATCATCGTGGTCGACAACGCATCGGAAGACGGAACGCAGTCTTACCTACGGCAACTATCCGGCTTGGAGCTGCCCGTCAGGATCGAGCTCAATCGGGATAACCGCGGGTTCGCTGCCGCAAACAACCAAGGCCTACGTATAGCGACTGGCGACGTACTCGTTCTTCTGAATAACGACACCCTCGTGCCGAAGGGATGGCTCGACCCCCTCATTCGTTACCTGGAAAATCCATCTGTCGGCCTTGTCGGTCCTGTCACCAACGAGATCGGCAACGAAGCGAAAATCTCGGTGGATTATGTAGACACGGAAGGCATGGAGGCGTTTGCAGATAAGAATGCGGCTCGTCACGCCGGTCAATCCTTCGACATTCCAATGTTAGCGATGTTCTGCGTCGCGATGCGTCGTGACACGATGGAGGCTGTGGGACCACTCGACGAGGCATTCGGGCTGGGGCTATTCGAGGACGACGATTATTCACGCCGCATTCATGAAAAGGGCTTGCGCACAATCTGTGCCGAAGACGCCTTCGTTCACCATATTGGTGGGGCAAGCTTCACCAAGCTCCCACAGGCGGAATACGCCGAGCTCTGGCAGCGCAATCAAGCCCAGTTTGAAAGTAAATGGGGCGGGTGGACGCCTCACCGCCACCGTGATGTTTAAGAAAATAATTGGCGGGGTGTTGCGGCAAGAACAAATGGCCAAGATTTTATGCGTTATCGGGTCTCAGGACTGGCAATCTCCAGCACCCATTTCCGGAGGAGTAACCGAATGGCCACTCCGATAGTGGCGACTGTGCATTTCGCGCCAACTGAGAAGGCTCAACGTCGCGCTACTGAACCAAGGGGTTGGGAGTTCGGCCATCAGCTTCCTGTTGCTGACGTCGGTCGCCTTATTGAGAAGGGGTATTGCTTGGCTGTCAGGCGCCTCGGCCTATTCGCGCTAGGGCTTTGCACCCCCCTTCCGGACACTAAGAATAGCTCGTACAGTCTAGCATTCCTCAGCCCATCGACTGTGGGACCGGTATGGTGGAACAGCAGACGACCCGCCGGCTTTCGGCCATTCTAGCAGCCGACGTTGTCGGGTACTCCAGCATGATCGGAACCGACGAGGCCGGAACAGTGGCGGCGCTGCGGGAGGTTTGGCGAGAAACTTTCAACCCCGCTGTCACCGCGCGTCACGGCCGCATTGTAAAGATGATGGGCGACGGAGCGCTGGTCGAATTTCCAAGTGTAGTGGGTGCGGTCGAATGCGCAGCGGCGATCCAGCGAGCGATGGTTGAGCGAAATCTCGTCTCCACTCCCTCAATTCAATTTCGCATCGGCATTAATCTTGGCGACGTCATAGTAGAGGGCGATGACATTTTCGGTGACGGCGTGAACATCGCCGCGCGGATCGAGGCTATCGCCAAGCCCGGTGGCGTGTCGGTGTCCGCTTCTGTTCGGGAAAATGTCGGCAACAAGCTCGAATTGGCATTCGAAGATACCGGCGAGCACAGCCTTAAGAATATCGAGCAACCGATACAGGTCTACAATGTCCTTTTGGACAGCACGTTGCCCAAGGGCGCCGCCAGCGCGCGCGCTTCGGAAACGCGGACCAAAGGCAGCATAGCCGTGCTGCCTTTCTCCAACATGGGAGGAGATCCGGAGCAGGATTATTTTGCTGAAGGCATCGCGGAAGACATTCTGACCGAACTTTCGCGCTTCAGAAACCTGTTCGTGATTGCCCGGAATTCATCGTTCTCGTTCAAGGGTAAGGACGTTGGTACTCAGGAGATCGGAAAGGCACTGAATGTCGAATATATCGTAGCTGGCGGCGTGAGGCGCATCGGCAAACGGGTCCGCGTGGCGGCACAACTTATCCACAGCACTACTGGTCAGGAACTTTGGGCCGAACGCTATGATCGCGAAGTTGAAGATATCTTCGTCGTCCAAGACGAAGTTGTCCGAACCATCGTTGTCACGCTCGAATCGCGCCTTCAATTGGCCATTGCCAATGATGCAAGCAAGCGGAATCTCCCGAGCCTGGCGGCCTATGAATGCGTTCAATTGGCAAAAAAGTATGTTGCCCTGCATGATGCTGCACGAGCAATGCCATTTGTAGAGAGGGCTCTCCAGCTAGATGCTGAATACGCCGTTGCTTATGCTATGCGAGCCGCGACGTTCTACGTGCAGTACCTCGAAAACGCGCAAGCGAATACGCTCGACGAAATGGCGGCGGCCTCTCGAACCGCCATCGCTTTGGATGAAGGTGATTCCATAGGGCATGCGCTACTCGGAATGGCCCTGATTCTCAAAGGGCAATACGAGTTGGCAGCGTCTCATCTGGAACGGGCCATCACCCTAAATCCGGCCAATTCTGTCGCCGTCGCGTATCAGGCAGAGTTGCTCTTGCGAAACGGTGACTTCGCCATAGCGCTCAAGACGATGGATGAGTTGCTTCAGCGCGATCCAATTCCGGCTACATGGCATTCGGAAATCAGGGGCATGGCTCTACTAATGCTGCGACGATATCAAGAAGCGATCTTGGCATTTTCTCGGCAGATCCATCCATTTTGGTACATTCATGGCGACCTAGCGATGTGCCATGCGCGCCTCGGTCACCTGGGTGAGGCGAAGGCGGAGGTTGAGAAGCTCATATCGGCAATGCCCGATATAACGATCAGCCGGTATGTCGAAATCGACCCATATAGAAGTCAGCAGGATCGCGACTTCATCGTAGAGAGCCTTCGGCTGGCTGGGCTGCCCGAGTAGCGATGCCAGATTAGCGCTCGCGCGCTGGATTGCCGACCGCCCCGCAACCCTTGACGGGCGCAACCGGCCCCGCAGGACCGACAGGAGCTACCGGTCCCGTCGGCGTGACGTTTGTGGCGACGCGGACGGCACTGAAGACCGTCAACACCGGCACCACGATTCAGGTCTATCTGACCGAAGTCGGCCGCGAGGGTCGATTGAGGACGCTCTGCGCACCCACGGCCTCATCAACTAGGCCATTCCAACCAACGACAGGGCCTTTCGCTTGACGCGGCTTGCCAGAAGCAGCGCCACAGCTTTTGTTGACAGGATCGGTGGATGCACGGGTACCTCGATATGCACGGGTACCTCGATATAGACGGGGACCTCGATATAGATGGTCCTCGCCGGCATAGGCGGATTGCCGCTGCCGAACAGTTCTTGAGCCACCTCCGCGATCTGCCGTTGCGACAGTTCCAACCGCTTGGCATCGAAATCAGCCGATGACATCTTCGCAACCGGCGCGACCTTGAGCTGGACGATGAACTCGGATCCGTGGCTTTCCTCGAGACTTGTAATAGCCAGGCTGATCAGGCCCATTTGGCGCAGTTCAAGGACCAGCAATTCGAATGAAGCCGGAGTGAAGAACCAGGCGTGAGCATCGACATAGGGGCCATCGAGATTGGCGATGTCGGCCTGATAACATCCCCACGCATGGTCAAAATTCCCGGTAAAGCTCAGCGGCGCCTTCGACCCTGCGAGCCAAGAGCCGACGCCGTTTCTGTTAACGGAGCAGGCGCGGGCCTCAAAGAGAGTTTCCGGTGTGTGGCGGGTCCGCTTCTCTCGGTAGGCCGTCAGCACTTCGCGGATGCCGGTCGCCGGCTTCAGGACATCGAAGCACTTGCGCATGTCAGGTACGGCGAGAGAGACAATGCCCCCTGGCCGCAGAATGCGTGATACCTGTTGAAAGAAGCTGACCAAATCGGGCGTGTGTTCAATGACGTGGCTGGCAATGAAAAAGTCGTAGCCGCCCGGTTTTCTAGAGAGTGCTAATGTATCTAGCGGCTCGCCTGACCAGACGATGTCGACATCTTCAATTTGATCGGCTCGCTTGCGTATGGCTTCGACTTTGTGATTGCGGGCCGCTGCGCGCAACGCTTCCCCATCCTGAAAATCGATTACCGTTGTTTTCCAGCCGTGGGCCTTCGGCGCAACGGGACTATAGAAAGGGCCGATCTCGACGCCGGCCATAGTGCTCTTGTCGAGATTCCGCAGAAGCTCATCAAATCTCATCATGTTATCGCCACAACCTGATTGGTGTGGCGTTCTGTTCTCGTCATGATCAACCGTCGCGCCGGCTTTTCGATGCCGTAGTAGGTCAATGTAGCTGCCACGAGCGTACCGGCGAGGACCAATGAAGTGTAGAGGGCAGGATGTTCCGCGTAGCTGATCCAGCGTGTCAACTGCGCCATGACAGGCCAGTGCAGCAGATAGATCGAATAGGATATTTCGCCTAAGTAACGCGCGGGGCGGCTGCCAAGCGTCCTGGTTGCCAAGGGGGCCGAGATTGCGGTTTGTACGAGAAGGGCGACTGCAGCGAAATTCAGAGGGGATTTCCAGAAATCGAAAAAGTCTATGCCGAGTCGTTTCGACACTGCTGGCATTGCGGCAAAAAATAGGGCGACGGCTACGGCAAAGCTGGCGTTTGATGACGTGCGCGGCAGCAGTGAAACGCCAAGCCCGACCATAAAGTACGAGACGAAAAAGAGCCGCCCGCCGAAGGTATCGGACATTATCACCAGCAGGGGGATCGCCGTTAGCAGCATTAGGATCGATGCTAGCCTGTTGATCGAGAACATCAGCCAGATGAGGCCGAAAAGAGCGTAGAATTGAGCCTCGATCGGGACCGTCCACAAGACGCTCGTCGCCTGAAAGAAGGTCAGGTGGGCTGCCAGGTTGGAGTGGTCGACGGCATAAAGAACAGGGGTTCCCGTGAAGTTCATTAGGACGAACGAAGCCAAAACTACCGCGAGATACATCGGAAACACCCGAGCGATCCGACGTCTGTAAAAGCCAGTCACTTCCGCCCCGCTGAACGGCAAGTTCAGGTACAGCATTCCCATAAGAAAACCGGAAAGGCAGAAGAAAAGTTGAACCCCGACCTGCGCACCACCGTCGCCGAAAACTCCAGGAAGGAAGCCGAGCACATTGCACACGTGGCCGGCGACCACCAACAGCGCAGCAAAGCCGCGCAGGCCGTCAAGATTTTCTAGCCTTCCCATGCGTGTTACGTGCCCTGAATGGCGGTAACATGCCACAGGGTATCGGGATTACTTCGCTGATTTCAGGTTAGGCCGGCAAAAAGGTCACACAGAAGCTGACTAGGTAAGCCGGGTCACCGGCTTTTCGCTAGCCGCATCCACCGCAACTTCCGTTCGAGAGGATCGGAGGCGTGACGTAAACCGGAACTTCCACCACGATCGGTATGTGTGTGTCTTAAGGCTCGCCATAAGAACGTATAGAGAACAAGGTTCTTGATCGTCAAGCCGATTTGTGGAATCTTTTCAACATGAGCGACGAACCATCACGGCTTGCCGAGGGCATGACAGTGGCACCGCGCGATCGACGGCGCGTCGACAACCATGCGTGCGAGCACCCGGGCTGTGGCATGGATGCTGGGTTTGGCTTTGCTAAGCCGCGTCAGCCTTCGCACTGGTTCTGCCTGACTCATCGCGAGAACGGCGAGCGATACCTGTAGGCAGGTGAACATCGGCTGTTATACGGTGACTACGCGTGGACATGTGGCAACTTCACGGCAGGCATGTGCGAGCTTGCGCACATGGAGTGCGTTCATTAGAGAGGTCTCAAAGACAAGGGACCAACACATGACTGACGAAGACAACCATGCTGTCGAACTGGCGGAACTTACAGCGGACGTCGTTTCCGCATACGTAG
>NZ_JAMYQZ010000028.1:0-69220 GCF_040321145.1 Mesorhizobium sp. M0514 | reverse complement strand
GTCCTCCGGCGGACAAGAAAACTGTCACCCATGCTATCGGTCCATTCTGTTACCTATCTATCCGGTTCGGACACCGGCACCTTCTCCCCGTATAGTGACGGGGAGAAGGGAGCTAACTTCGATCAGTCTTCGTTGGCCTTGACGTGGACGCCCAGCGTCTTGGTCAGGTCGGCCGGGTTGGACATGGCGCCGGCCATGATCAGCGCGAACGGCACCGCTGCCGGCGGCTCGGCCGAAATCTCGAGGCTCTTCGGATCGTCGAGGTACTTGCTCACCGCGGCCGTCACTTCGGCGGTCAGTTCGGGATTGTTGAGCTGCGCCATGCCGAACGGCACGATCGCCTTGGCCTGGTTGGCGATGTCCTTGCCCGACATGCCCTGCTGCTTGCCGACATATTCAAGCACCTTGCCGGTGAGCGAATCGTCATCGAAGCGGATCGATGCGCTGTTGAAGGAGAGCTGCTGCAACAGGCCGAGCAGGGCCATGCCTTGCGCCGAATTGTCGGCGCCTTCGGGCTGCGCCGCCATCTTCTTCTGCATCTCCTGCAGCGACTTGACGAAGTCGACCGTGTAGCCGCCGAGGCCGAAGGTCATGCCGAGCGTGCCGGCATTCTCGACCGAGATGTCGTATTTCGACAGGTCCATCTTGCCGTCGCTCGGCTGCCAGGTGCCGCCGATTTCGATATTGCCCGAGATGTTCTGGTAGCCGAGGGCCTCGATGGCTTCCTTGGATTTCGCATCGTCGACCAGGGTCAGGTCGGCGTTGAACTTTTCCGTGGTGGCGGAAAACTCCATCGCCTTGCCGTCGGCCGGCGGCGTGATCTGGACAGCAAGCCCATCCACCGAGAAGGCGGTCTTGTCGGCAACCTTGACCGTCAGGTTTTCGAGTTCGGCCGACTTGTAGATCATCATCGAGCCGAGCGGGCCTGTAGCGCCCTCAGCCGGGATGTTGGCGTCGTGGATGACGAAGGGGGTGAGGTTGAGCGTGACGCCGTCCTTGCTGTGCTCCAAGGCCGAAGTCGTGATGGTCGCGACATCGAAGCCGCCATTGGCTTCGGTCACGCCCTCGAGCTTGACGTCACCGATCGGCAGCGATTCCTTTTCGGCCGCCGGTTTGACCGACACGCCCTGCAGCACCATGCTGGAATTGTCGCCGGTAACGCCGGTCCAGGTGATATCGACGCCCTGGACGGCAAGTGCGGCCTTCAGTCGGTCGGCAACTGCCGTGTCTTGCGCAAAGGCGGCATTCAGCGGCAGCGTCAGCAAAAAGGTCGAAAAAGCAAGTTTCTTGAGTGTCGAACGTTGGATTGTCATCGCGAGTTCCCTGAGAGAGTCCTGAAAAAGTGTTTTCTCAATTCTACGCCATCACCATTCCGTGACGAACTGGACGGGAAAAAGGCGCCTTCCCGCAGAGTTGTCGAAAATCACGGCGAAAGGCAAATCGGAGCGGGAGACTTCGCCCGATGCGGTGAATATGTCATGAAGGTCGGGCTCCCCTGCGTACCGTCTCCTGCCTTAGAGAGGGCGTGTAACAGATTGATGTTGGTTGGCAACAGCACTGCTACCGTTGCTGTTGCACAGGGACGGCAAGGGGGAACATGAAGTCCGTCACATCCATTGTCGGACCTTGAGCCGCCCTCGTAAGCTCAAAGGCTGCAAAGTGCGGATTTCCGCAGCCCCGCCTTGCCGCGAATCACCCGCTCGGCTAGTCCAGCCGCATGGGAAAAAGGATTTTGCCGCCTGAAAATGGCGGCGGTGACCACATCGAACCGGTCGATCTGAAGAAGGCGCTGGAAGAGCGCTATCTCGCCTATGCGCTCTCGACCATCATGCACCGGGCGCTGCCTGACGTGCGCGACGGGCTGAAGCCTGTGCATCGCCGCATCATGCATGCGATGCGGCTGCTCAGGCTCAACCCCGACCAGGGCTTTGCCAAATGCGCCCGCATAGTCGGCGACGTGATGGGCAAGTTCCATCCGCATGGCGACCAGTCGATCTACGACGCGCTGGTGCGCCTGGCGCAGGATTTCTCCATGCGCTATCCCCTCGTCGACGGGCAGGGCAATTTCGGCAATATCGACGGCGATAACGCCGCCGCCATGCGCTATACCGAGGCGCGCATGACCGAGGTGGCGAGCGATTTGCTTGCCGGCATCACCGAGGACGCCGTCGATTTCCGGCCAACCTACAATGAGGAGGACGAGGAGCCCGTAGTTCTTCCCGGCGCCTTCCCGAATCTGCTCGCCAACGGTTCCTCCGGCATTGCGGTCGGCATGGCCACGTCCATCCCGCCGCACAATGCCGCCGAGCTTTGCAACGCAGCGCTGCAGTTGATCGAGCAGCCGGACGCGCCGGTGACAAAGCTGATGGAGTTCGTCCAGGGGCCGGATTTCCCGACCGGCGGCATCATCGTCGACAGCCGCGCATCCATCCTGGAGGCCTATGAGACCGGCCGCGGCGGTTTTCGCGTGCGCGCCAAATGGGGCCAGGAGGATCAGGGCAGGGGCACCTGGAGCATCGTCGTCACCGAAATCCCCTACGGCATCCAGAAGGCCAGGCTGATCGAGAAGATCGCCGAGCTGTTGATCGCGCGCAAATTGCCGCTGCTCGAGGATGTCAGAGATGAAAGCGCCGAGGACGTCCGCATTGTGCTCGTACCGAAGAGCCGTTCGGTCGATCCCGGCATTCTGATGGAATCGCTGTTCAAGCTGACCGAGCTCGAAAGCCGATTTCCCCTCAACATGAACGTTTTGTCGCGGGGCAAGGTGCCTAACGTCCTGTCGCTGAAGGGCGTGCTGAAGGAGTGGCTCGACCATCGGCGCGATGTGCTGATCCGCCGCTCGAAGCATCGGCTTGGCGAGATCGAGAAGCGGCTGGAAATCCTTGCCGGCTACCTGATCGCCTATCTCAACATCGACGAGGTCATTAGGATCATCCGCGAGGAGGATGAGCCCAAGCAGGTGATGATGGCCCGTTGGTCGCTCACCGACACCCAGGCCGAAGCCATCCTCAACATGCGGCTGCGGGCCCTGCGCAAGCTGGAAGAGTTCGAGATCCGCAAGGAGTTTGACGGTCTCACCACCGAGAAGAAGCAGATCGAGGCATTGCTCGCATCCGACGCCAAGCAATGGTCGACGATCAAATGGGAAGTCACGCAAGTTCGCGACAAGTTCGGCCCCGAGACCGAACTCGGCAAGCGGCGCACCCAGTTCGCCGACGCGCCGGAGCACGATCTGACCGACATCGCGCACGCCATGATCGAGCGCGAGCCGGTCACCGTGGTGGTCTCGGAAAAGGGCTGGCTGCGGGCGATGAAAGGCCATTTGGCCGACCATTCCACGCTCACCTTCAAGGAAGGCGACAGCCTCAAGCTCGCCTTCCATGCCCAGACCACCGACAAGATCCTGGTCTTCACCACCGGCGGAAAATTCTACACCATCGGCGCCGACCGGCTGCCGGGCGGCCGCGGCCATGGCGAACCGATCCGCATCATCGTCGACATGGACAACGACCAGGACATCGTCACCGCCTTTGTCCACGACCCCAAGCGCAAGCTGCTGCTCGTCTCCTACGATGCCAATGGTTTCGTCGTGCCGGAGGAGGAGGTCGTCGCCAACACCCGAAAGGGCAAGCAGGTGATGAACGTCAAGGCGCCCGACGAGGCCAAGGCCTGCGTCCCAGTGTCAGGCGATCATCTCGCCATTGTCGGCGAGAACCGCAAGATGCTGGTGTTTGCGCTCTCCGAAATTCCCGAGATGGGCCGCGGCAAGGGCGTTCGCCTGCAGAAATACAAGGATGGCGGTCTGCTCGACCTGAAACCCTTCACGCTGGCGAGCGGCCTGTCCTGGCAGGATTCCGCCGACCGCACCTTCGTCAGGTCGCGCGAGGAGCTGGCGGAATGGATCGGCGCGAGAGCGTCGGCCGGACGGATGGTGCCGAAGGGATTCCCGCGGACGGGGAAATTTGGGTAGGGATCTCCCCCCTCGAGGGGGAGATGTCGCCGAAGGCGACAGAGGGGGTCGGTACGTCCTGACACGACACCCTTTCGCTGGCAGAAGGCTGGCGCTTCATGCGCGGCGACCCCCTCTGGCCTGCCGGCCATCTCCCCCTCAAGGGGGGAGATCCCAAGGCATTTGGACTATCGTCACGATTGCGGCACTATAACAGTGCATAAACGCTGTGTAGGCTGGGGAGAATTGACCGTTTGAAGGAAGCGAAGATCCAGAAGCCGGAACGTCAGCAGCGCCTGTTCGGCCTGTCGACACCGCTGCGGGCCGCCGTCATCCCGCCGCTGTCGGCGGCGCGCTGGCTGTTGGTGCTGATCGTCGCCGCCGGCGTTTATTTCTTCCACGGGTTCCTGTTTCCCGTGCTGGCAGCCCTCGTCATTGCTTTTGCCAGCTGGCCGCTCTACCGCCGGCTGCTTGCCGGTGTCGGCGGTAACCGCACCGTCGCCGCGACGCTCGCCATCCTGTTCATCCTCGCCTTCCTGGTGGTGCCGATAGCGCTCGCCGGCACCTACGCCATCAACGAGGTCCGCGAATGGGTCGGCTGGGCGATCGAGACCAACAGGCACGGCGCGGTCACACCGCACTGGATCACCTCGCTGCCTGTCGTCGGCGAGTGGCTGAACGAACAGTGGATCGACAATTTCGGCCATCCCGGCGGCATCGGCGAGCTGATCCAGCTGGTCAGCGGCGCCAATATCGGCAGCATCTATCGCGGCGTGCTGGCTGCCGGCGGCAGCGCCTTCGGCCTGTTGCTGACGCTGCTGTTCATGATGATCGCGCTGTTCTTCGCCTACCGCGACGGCGAACACTTTGCCAGCCAGATCGACCGGCTCGGCGAACGCATCCTGCCGACGCGCTGGGAGCGGATTTCGCGCGTCGTGCCGGCGACCATTTCCTCGACCGTTACCGGCATGACCGTGATCGCCATCGGCGAGGGGCTGGTGCTCGGCATCGCCTACTGGCTGGCCGGGGTGCCGTCGCCGGTGACGCTGGGCGCATTGACCGGCGTGATGGCGCTGATCCCCGGCGGCGCGCCGCTGTCGTTTACGCTTGTGTCGATCTACCTCGCCGCCAGCGGCTCGCCGATGGCGGGTCTGGCGCTGTTCATCTGGGGCGCGGTGGAGCTGTTCATCGTCGACAAGACCTTGCGCCCGAAGCTGGTCGGCGGACCGATCAAATTGCCCTTCCTGCCCACCTTTTTCGGCCTGATCGGCGGCGTCAAGACGATGGGCTTTCTCGGCCTGTTCATCGGCCCCGTGCTGATGGCGCTGCTGGTGGCGATATGGCGCGAATGGCTGCGCGAGGTGGAACTGGCCGAAGACACCGTTCCCGACGCGGCGGCCGAGCTCGAAGGCGGGCCGCCGCAGATCGAGATTGTCGCCGGCCCGGCGAAGAGAAGTCAGGCTGGGTAAGCGACGGCGAGCGCTGCCCGGCGCTTGCGCCCTTCATGCAACTGCCACAGGGAATGGGCGACCAGCGTGACGATCAGGATCACGCCGCCAATCAGGCTGTTGCGCGACGGCGTCTCGGCAAAGATCATCCATATCCAGACCGGCGCCAGAACCGTTTCCAGGAGATAGAACATCGCCACTTCCGGGCCTGAAATGTATTTCGGCCCGTTGGCTAGGCAGAAGAAGGCGAACGGCATGATGACGGCGCCGTTGAAAACGATCCACCATGGCGCCTCCACCTGAAAACCGGTCCTGGAGACCATGAGCGCCGCCAGCCCGAACGGCAGCAGGACGCCGGTCAGCGCGGTGAATCCCATATCCCTGCCGCTGGCGCGTGAAACGGTGATGGCGCAGGCAATCGCCAAGGCCGAACACAGCGCCATCACATCGCCGAACAGATATCCCGTGCCGACGGAATCGCCGACGATGATGGCGATGCCGACGATCATCAGCGCCATTGCCGCAAGCGTCAGCGGCCGCGGTCGCTCCTTCAGGAACAGCCACGACAGCAGCGCCGAGAACATGGTGGAGAAGGCGAGGATGAAAACCAGATTGGCGGTCGAGGTGTTGTAGACGGCGGTGATGAAGGCGATTGCGCCGAGCCCGTAGAGTGTGGCGACCACGAGCCCCGACCAGCCGGGTATCAGCTGCGGAGCATTCTTGCTGAACGAGCGCCAGATGGCCCATACGATCAGCCCTGCCACGAAGGTGCAGCCGGTGCGCAGCAAAAGGATCGTCCAGGCTTCGCCATGGGCGAGCCGGATCAGGGGAATGTCGATGGTCAGCGCCAGCCCGCCAAGCGCGGTGAGCAGGAGTCCTTTGGTGTGGGCATTGTGAGAGGACATGCAACGGCTTTCGCAATGATTTGAGCAGATGCCGGTCGGCGCAATCGCCCCGCCAACGGGCGGAAGACCAGCATCGTCTCGGCTGAAAATGTTTAGATCAGGATCTGGTAAGAAGAAAAATCAGCGCGTGACCGCTTCGTGGTCGTAGCGTTCCCAGCCCTTCGGGCCGAGATGCTCCTGCGGCATGAAGCGCATTTTATAGTTCATCTTGCGCGAGCCGTTGACCCAGTAGCCGAGATAGACATGGGGCAAGCCCATGGCCCGGGCGCGGGCGATATGGTCGAGGATCATGAAGGTGCCGAGCGAACGGTCCTCGAACTCGGGATTGAAGTAGGAATAGACCATCGACAGGCCATCGGCCATCTTGTCGGTCAGCGCCACGGCGATCAGCTCGCCCTGGCCCTTGCCGGTGATGAATGTGTCGGGGCCGCGGCGCCGGTATTCGATCACCTTGGTGTCGACATGGGTATCCTCGACCATCATGGCGTAGTCGAGCACCGTCATGTCGGACATGCCGCCGCGGCGATGGCGAGCGTCGAGATAGCCGCGAAACAGCGAATACTGCTCGGTCGACGGCTGCGCGTCGTGCATGGCGCCGATCAGATCGGAATTGCGCTGGATCACCCGCTTCATGTTGCGGCTGGCGGTGAACTCCTGCGCCAGGATGCGCACCGAGACGCAGGCGCGGCAGGTCTCGCAGGCGGGACGGTAAGCGATGTTCTGCGAGCGCCGGAAACCGCCTTGCGTCAACAGGTCGTTCATCTCCGGCGCCTTGTCGCCGACCAGATGCGTGAACACCTTGCGTTCGAACTGGCCCTCGAGATACGGGCACGGCGATGGCGCGGTCAGGAAGAACTGCGGCGACTGGGTCGGATGGTGCGTCATCGAACCTTGGGAACACTCCTGCGAATCGCTCTACCTTTGGCTTGGCTGGCGAAAAATTCAACAGGATTGTGAAGGCGGGGTTGAACGGACCCCTTCACATTTGCGCACAAATGCCTGTTGGCGTCGGTTGGACGCCGGTTCAACGGTCGCTGCGGCTGACGACCGTGCCAAGCAGCAGGTCGTGCAGTGTGCGCTTGCGATCGGAAAACAGCGTCACCAGGAGGACGAGCGGCGTCAGGATGACCGTGCTCGCCCAGAACAGCACCGAATGGACAACGGCGGTGAGGCCGTCGATACGGCTGCCGTCGAGACGATCGAGCCGAATGCCCATCATCTTCATGCCTGATGTGGCCTGGTTGCGACCGCCCAGCGTGTTCCAGATGTAGAGAATGGCGACCGCCGGCACGAGGATGGAATACAGCGCCCAGCCAAGACCGAATGTCAAAAGGCCAAGCACGGCCACCAGGATCGCGAACGGAATGGTGAGCAGCGCCACGATGCAATAGTCGATGATGAAGGCCAGGATGCGCCGCGTGCGCACACCGTCATAGGCCCTGACGTCGTCGAGCCTGCTGGTGATGATTTCGCCGTCAAGTACGCGCGCGTTCATGTCATGTCCTCGTAACAGGCGCCACGCTAGGGTGCGCCGCCACTGAAATGGTGAAGACCGCGGGCGGAATCAAGATCGGTTCGTCCATCGGTCCTGCTCGGCAGTGTGACGCGGTTGAGCCGATTGAATTTGGTGGACGGATGGCGTTAGCTTGCTGCGGCGCAACAAGACGCCGAGGGGACGGGGTTACATGGATTACGACATGCTGGTCATCGGCAGCGGCCCTTCCGGGCGCCGCGCCGCGGTGCAATCGGCCAAGCTCGGCAAATCGGTGCTGGTGGTCGACAGGGGCCGGCGCCTCGGCGGCGTCTCGGTGCACACCGGCACCATCCCGTCGAAGACGCTGCGCGAGACGGTGCTGAACCTGTCCGGCTGGCGCGAGCGGGGCTTTTACGGCCGCGGCTACCGGGTCAAGCAGGACATCTCCATCGCCGACCTGGTCGAGCGGCTGCACAAGACGCTCGACCACGAGGTCGAGGTGCTGCAGCACCAGTTTATGCGCAACGCCGTCAAAAGCGTGCGCGCCATGGCGAAATTCGTCGGCCCTCACAAGGTCAGCCTGACGGCAGACAATGGCGACTACTCGGAGGTTGGTTTCACCAATGCCCTGATCGCGGTCGGCACCAGGCCGCACCGGCCGCGCGACGTGCCTTTCGACAAGATCCGCGTCTTCGACAGCGATGAGATGCTGGAACTCGACCATCTGCCGCGCACGCTGACGGTGATCGGCGCCGGCGTCATCGGCGTTGAATATGCGACGATCTTTTCGGCGCTCGACGTGCCGGTGACGCTGGTGGAGCCGCGCAACACCATCCTCGATTTCGTCGACCGCGAGATCGTCGACGACTTCATCCACCAGATGCGCGACCGCGGCATGACCATTCGCCTCGGCAGTACGGTCAAGGAAATCGTCTCAAAACCCGACTATGCCGAAGTGACGCTCGCCGATGGCCGCACCATCCGCTCCGAGATCGTGCTTTACGCCGCCGGCCGCAGCGGCAATCTCGGCAGCCTCGGCCTCGACGTGGTCGGCATCGAGGCCGATTCCCGGGGCCGCATCAAGGTCGATCCGCAGACCTTCCAGACCAGTGCGCCCAACATCTATGCCACCGGCGACGTCATCGGTTTCCCCAGCCTTGCCTCGACATCGATGGAGCAAGGCAGGGTGGCCGCCTGCCACGCCTTCGGCGTGCAACTGCCACCGCCGCCGGAAACCTTCCCCTATGGCATCTACGCCGTGCCGGAAATCTCCACCGTTGGTCAGTCGGAGGAGCAGGTGCGCGAGAGCGGCGCTGCTTATGAAGTCGGTCTGGCGCGGTTCCGCGAAACCTCACGCGGCCACATCATGGGCGTCAACTCCGGCTTTCTGAAGCTGCTGTTCTCGGTCGAAACGCGCCGCCTGCTCGGCGCCCACATCGTCGGCGAAGGCGCCACCGAACTGATCCATATCGGCCAGGCGGTGATCAACCTCGGCGGCACGGTTGATTTCTTCGTCAACAACACCTTCAACTATCCGACGCTGGCCGAAGCCTACAAGATCGCCGGGCTCGATGCTTGGAACCGGATGGGACAGGGCTAGGCGACGAGCATCTGCTCAGCTGTTCCGCCGGGGCGCCGATGCGGTCTACCAAGGTCTCCTAGCCTGCCTGGCGTGCGACCAATGCTGGTCCCGCAAGCCACTGCCGGACGATGGCGGCATCCGGGTCGCCGATTTCGTGACCTGAAGGCACGATGCGCGCATCGACCTCGGCGCCATGTTTGTTGAGCAGCGTCACCAGTGGCAGCGCAAACGGCCCGTAGGTCTCATCGGCGGCACCGGCGACAATCAGGACGCGCGTTCCGGTCAGATTGGTTGCCGGCGCATCGTCAAGCACGGGCATTGCTCTCAGCAACGCCGCTTTTCGGACGAGGCCGGAGTTGAGCAGCATCAGGCTGGAAACCAGATTGGCGCCGTTGGAATAGCCGAGGAAAGTCGCCCGGGCGAGGTCGAGCCCGTGGCGCTTTGCGGCCTCGCTTGCGAAGGCGGCAAAGTACGATGTTTCGGCACGGATGCTCGCCTGTTCGAAACTGGTCGGCGTGATCCGCTCGAACCAGCGGAAGCCGTCTTCTTGGCGGATGCGGCCACGCACCGCGACCAGCGTGGCGTTAGGGGCGATCTGCCTCGCAATCGGGACCATCGTCGTTTCATCGACACCCGATCCGTGCAGTAAAAACAGGCTCTCGCCGCCGGCATTCTCCGGCTTGAGGAGGCGGTAGGGAAAGGCCAGATCCTGATGCAGAAAGGCGTTCTCGTCGTTATATCGATGCACGCTCATATCTCATTGATTTAACGGGACACATTGGTCATTTGCCAGCTTCAAAACGGAATATTTTCACGCTCCGCGAAATGTGATTGCAACAGGCTCATTTCAGACCGTTTCTGCGCCGATACGCTCCCTGCGGGAGGAATCGAAGCGGTGTGCGCCGATGGCCGCATCCCGGCATGAACAACGCGAGCACCCTTGCTCTCCTTTGAGGCCTTTTGTCGATGACCCTGCCAGTTCCGCCCGATCGCGCCCCGCGTATCGCCGATCGCGCTCCGCGTATCGCCGATCGCGCTCCGCGTATCCCCGATCGCGACACGCGCATTGACGTGTTCCGTGCGCTCGCACTCCTGACCATCTATATCGACCACGTGCCGGGCACCGTCTTCGAAACGCTGACCTACAAGAATTTCGGATTCTCGGACGCGGCGGAAGCCTTCGTGCTGATTTCCGGCATGTCGGTCGCACTCGCATATGGCACCAAGTTCCAGCCGGGCGGCCGGCTGCTGGCGATGTTGAAGATGTGGCGCCGGGCCGGCGTGCTTTACAGCGCCCACATCGTCACCACCATGGTTGTGATGGCGTTGTTCTGCGCCGCGGCGGTGTTCGGCCGGCGGCCGGAACTGCTCAAGCTGATCAACATCGAGCCGCTGATGAAGAACACGCCGGAGGTCATGATCGGCATTGTCACGCTCGGCCACCAGCTTGGCTACAACAACATCCTGCCGGTCTATGCGGCGCTGCTGTTGATGGCGCCGCTCTTCCTGCTCTTCGTCAGCTACCGGCCGCTGCCGGCGCTGGTCTTTTCCGGCGCGCTGTGGCTCGTCGCCGGCCTCTGGCAGATCGCGCCGCCGAACTATCCCGAGCCCGGCTTCTGGTTCCTCAACCCGCTGTCCTGGCAATTCCTGTTCAACATCGGCCTTGCCGGCATGCTGCATGTCAGGCGCGGCGGCACAATTCCCGTCAATCGTTGGCTGGTGGGCGCCGCGGCGACCTATGTCGCGGCAGCGGCGGTCTGGGTGCACAGCCCGCTCTGGGGCGAGATAACGTGGTTTAACCTGCCCGTGGTGATCGGCGGCTTCGACAAGACGTTCCTGTCGCTGCCGCGGCTCCTGCACATATTGGCGGTGAGCTATCTGATCGTCGCCCTGCCGGCTTTCTCGAACCTGTTCCGTCTCAGCCCGGACCATCCGCTTGCCCTGCTCGGCAAGCGCTCCTTGCCGGTGTTCCTCGCCGGCACGCTGATCGCCATGGCGGCGCAGGTGATGAAGCTGATCAATCCGGGCGGCTTTGCCTATGACGTCTTGCTGATTTCGGCCGGCATCGCCATGCAATTCGCGCTCGCCTTCTATCTTGAGTGGCTGTCCGGCATCGGCTTGGGCAAAAAGCCGGTTCGCAAAGAAGCGCCAGCCGTTCACCAGACCTTCGGCATGCCCGCGATGCCAAGGCTAAGCCGATGATCCCACATCAGCCGCCAAGCTAGCAGGCGAGGGGCCGGACGACCCCCGCACCACAAGATCGACCGGCAGCAATTGCCGGTGCTGCGAGCCGTCATTTTCGAGGATCGCCTTGACGGCCAGCCGGCCCATCTCGGCGATCGGCTGGGCGACAGTGGTTAGTGGCGGCTCGGAGTCGGCGCCTTCCGGCACGCCGTCGAAGCCGACGATTGACACATCGCCCGGCACGGCAATGTTACGCTCGCGCAGCCAGTCGAGCGCATGCAGCGCGATCTTGTCCGACATGGCCAGGATTGCCGTCGGCGTCTGCGGCAGCGCGAAAATATGATCGAGGCCGGCCCGAACGCTCGCCTCGTCATTGAGGGTTTCGTAGATTGGCACTTGCGAGACGTCGATGCCGAAGCGGGAGAGCTCGCCGAAATAGCCACGCAGACGGTCGCGTGTGCCCGAGTAGAGGGATGTCGTCTCGACTTGCTCCTGCGTGACGGGACCAAAGCCAGCGTCGGCAGATTCCAGGGCGAGTACGGCAAAGCTGCGATGGCCGAACTCGGCCAGATGGCGCGCCGCCAGACCCGCGCCGGCGACGTTGTCGACGCCGATCGCAGCGACCGCCTCATTTTCCGAATCGAGATCAAGCGCCACGAAAGGCAGTTTGCGTTCGCGCGCCAGTTCGACCAGCCGCGACCCACCCTCGATGCAGAACACGATGAAGCCGTCGACCAGGGCGCTCTGGATGTTCCAGGCGAGCTGCTCGCTGTTGGCGGCCGAGACCAGCGAAATTCCGGCGCCGGTGGCGTCGCAGGCCTGCGAAATGCTGGCCATCATGACGCGGGCAAAGGGATCGTCGAAGAAATAGGACAATGGTTCCGCCGTTGCCACGCCGATGGCGTTGACCTTGCCGGCGCGCAGCAGCCGGCCCTTGGGATCCGGGCCGGCATAGCCCATCGCTTCCGCCGCCGCCTTGACCCGCTCGCGGACCTCTTCGCGCACGATTTCCGGGCGAGCGAACACGTTGGACGCGGTACCGTGCGAGACCCCGGCCGCCTTGGCGATGTCGGCAAGCCGCACTGGTCTCGTCTTGCCGGAGGTCAATGCCGTCATTTTCGTCTCCTGAACCGGAGCCTGTTTAGCACTTTCGTTGGATCGGTTCAAATTTTCCCTTGATCGGACGGCGGAGAGGGTCTATATTTGAATCGATCCAAGGGATTCACCAAGTATAACTTGGATCGATTCAAGAGGAGGGTGCCATGCATCCCGTGAATTATCTGTTCGAAGACATCTACGGCAATGATTGGGGCATAGTCTCCGACGCCGCCACCCGCAGGCGCTGCGACAAGGTCGGGCCGTGGAGGCGTGACCTGCAATACCTTGTGAAACGCAAGCGCAGCTGATCGGCCCCGGCATTTTCGTGCCAGCTGATTGGATCGATTCAAGTTCTTAAAGAGGAGACGAACATGCATCCCGTGAAGCATCTGTTCGAAGACATTTATCGCAATTACTGGGGTATCTCGCCTGCCACGGAGCAGCCGGAAAGGCGGCGGCCGACCAAGTCTGCCAAGCGCAACCGCGACCTGCTGCCGCAAAACCGGCAGGATTAAGCCTCGTGTGATATCTGATGGGACAGGGTTCTTGGCTCGTCAGGACCGTTGCCGCACGAGCGCCGAGGCCGCGATCACCAGCCAGCCCGCGATGAGCAAGGTGCCGCCGATCGGCGCCGACATCGGGAACAGCCGCGATCCCACGAAATCCCGTGCCAGCAGATCGCCGCAGAACAGAACAAGCCCGACGAGCAGCACCAGGCTGCCGATCCGCAAGATCCGGTTTGCGCCGGCGAGGCCGACGGCCAAAAACACCGGCGCATGCATGAGCAGGAAGGATGCGGCCGTGCCGACGAAGGCGCCGCCGAGATGCGCTGATGCCGCCGACAGCGCCACGCCCGCCGCGCCGGCAATGCCGCCGGCGAAAACGAGGATGCGCGCGCTGTTTGCTGGTGCTGACTCGGCGATGCTCATGTCTCGGGCTCCGTGATTGACGATAGGCGGCGCGACCTGTCTGTCAGGATTTTTCCGATATCGCCAGCATGTCGCGCGTGCGGCGCGCCTGGGCCAGCCAATTATACGCGGCACCGCCCGCCATCAGCAACGACGTGCCGAGAAACACCGCGCGCATGCCGAAATGGCCGCCGACGAAGCCGCCCAGCAGCGGCCCCGCAACCTGGCCGACATATTGCGCCGAGATTGCCAGGCCCAGCACATTGCCGCCGACCCCATCGGGAACATTGTGGCGGATGACGCTGGTGATGCAGGGCAACAGCCCGCCCAGCACCAGACCCATAAGGAACCGCAGCCCGACCAACTGCCAGCTCTCGGTGACGAAGGCCTGCGGCATCAACAGCAGCGCCGAGACGGCCAGCGATGCGACGATGACGTTCCAGTGGCCGATGCGGTCGGCGAGTTTGCCCAGCCGTGACGCCGACAGGATGGCGCCCAGCGCCGCCGCCGACATGACGACACCTGAGACCAGGGTCACCCGGCTTGCCTCCGCGACCAGTTGCTGGACGTAAACGGTGATGATCGGCTCGATCGACATGTTGGCGAAGGTGAACAGCATGCCGGTCGCCAGCATGGCCACGACAGGGCGTTTGTCGGGGATCTGCGCCCAACTTCCCTTTGGTTTCTCCTCGCGTTTTGCCTGTACTGGCGGGCGAGGCATCTCCTTTATCAGGAACGTCGTCGCCAGCGCCGCCAGGAAAATGACGCCGCCCGCGATGAGGAAGGTGGCGCGAATACCGATCAATGGCGGCAGCGCGCCGCCAAGCAACGGGCCGACCAGGGAGCCTGCGGTGATGCCGGCCGACAGCACGCCAAGCGCCCAGCCGGAGCGCTCCTTCGGCGTCTGCATGGCGACAAGGATCGTCGAGCCTGAGGAATAACCGCCGGCAAAGCCGATCAACAGGCGCAAAAGCACCAATTGCCAGACGGTCTGCACCATGCCGGTCAGCGACATGCAGATCGCCATGCCGAAACTGGCGCGCACCAGCATCACCTTGCGGCCGTAGCGGTCGCCGAGCCGCCCCCACAGCGGTGCGACAAGGGCCGCGGCAAGGAAGGTGGCGCCGAAGGCGATGCCGGACCATTGCACGATCGCCGCGTGGCCGACGGCGCCCAGTTGCTCGACATAGAGCGGCAGGAACGGCAACAACAGCGTCATCGCCACAAGCGTGCTGAACGATCCGGCAAAGCACACGAACAGGTTGCGCCGCCAATGAATGTTGTAGGTGGAAGGCGCTTCGGCGGCCTGCGCTGCACTGTCCTGCGGCATGTCCTGTCCTGTCCGCTTGCTGCGGATACCATTTTGGGATACCAACTTGGTACCTCATGGACGCAAAGCCCGGCTGCTGTCAATCAGGCGCTCTCAATGTGATCGGCAAGACCAACGGGCAAGGCCGATCGCCAGCAATGGAAGCAACTATGTCGCAGATGCAGATCGTCGAAAAAGCGCTTCGCGAGATGATCCTTGGCCTCGAGGTCGGTCCTGGCGAGCGGCTGACGGAGCGCTGGATCGAGAGCCGCTTCGGCGCCTCGCGCACGCCGGTCAGGGCAGCCCTGCTGCGGCTGGAGACGGAAGGGCTGATCTGCCGTGACGGGCGCGGCTGGACCGTGTCGCCGATCAACCTTGCCGAACTGGAACAGATCGCGGTGTACCGCGAAGCGGTCGAGGTCGCGGCGGTCAGGCTGACTTCGGCGCTGGCCGACAGGAGCGCAGCCGATGTCATCGAGGCGATGCTGGACTCCTGCGACACTGCCACGCCGCGCGAGGAATGGCACCGCGTCGGCATGGATTTCCATATCGAACTGGCGCGGCTCTCCGGCAACGAGTTCCTGTTTCGGGCCGTGCGCGATGCCATGACGCGGCTGTCGCGGGCGCGCTGGCTGGAGGTGCGCGACGAGGCGGCCCTTGGCCGCGCCTGGAGCGAGCATCACGCCATTCTGGCGGCGGTGCGGGCCGGCGATGCCGATGCGGCGGCGGCGCGACTTTCCGCCCATATCGCCGGCAGCCGCGCTCGCCTGGTGACGTCGTTGCACAATGACCGGCGCGGCCTGCGCGCCAGGGGTTTTGCCGTCGTCGCCGCTTGATACTGGTCACGAAAACGAAAGAACGCCGTCGCGATCCGCTTTCGGCCTCGCTTCGCGGACGCCGATGGCGTAAGAGGCGCCCATGGAAAACAACCGATTTGAAACACCCGTGACCGTTAAGTCGGGCACGGAGGGAAGCACTCAGCTCTTGCGTACGGTGCGCGAGGCTTCCGATTACCTGCTCAACAGCTGGCCCGGCAAGCGCAGCCCTAAGCACCGCGAAGCGCTGCAGGCCTGCCATGACGCGCTGGCCGGCGACAAGCCGGCGATGATCGCAAGACGCGCCTTCATCGCCGCCGCGCGCGAGGTCAACGTCTTCGTCAGCGACAAGGCCCCGGCCTGATCACATCGGCCTGATCAGACCGGCATTTTGCCAGGATCCGGCCCGTTTCGTGGGCCGGTGATCCTGTCTTGCCTATTTTTCTGTTTCGGTGTCGGTTTTCGAACTTGCCTCGTTCTCAGGCTCGGCGCGCTCCTTGGCCGCGACCTTGGCGGCGAGCTTCTCCGCCTTCTTGGCGGCCTTCTGCCGGTCGCGCTCTTTGCGTTCCTGACCGTAATTCGGTGGTCGAGCCATATCGTTTCCTTTCGCTGTGCCTGATCCTGCCTAGAAGCATTGGCCGGCAAACACAACAGCGCCGCGAGGGCAGATGCCAGCGGTTCTGGACTTGCGTGATGGCGAACACAATGGTTTAGAAAAGGCTGCGGGACAGTTGCTGGAGCCGCCGCCGACCGATTTCGAATCAAAACGACCGATGGCCACGCTTCAAAGAAACGCACAGAAGCTGATCTACTATGCGCGCAACGCCATGCGCGACATCGCGCCGCCGGTTCTTTTCCGGCGCCGGCTCGGCCGGCTGCTCGATCAGGCCAGGCTTTCCGACGCATCGGTCCGCCAGCGGCTCAATTACTACAACACGCTGCGGGAGCCTTTTAGCCCCAGCCCCGAGGCCGTGCCGGTCAGCCGGCTGCCGTCGGACCGCAGCATGTACTATTACGATCTGAAGGAGTTCACCCGTTATTTCGACCCAGATCTGCGCATCGACCTGGAATTCGGCGACGTCATCGAAGTGCCGAAGATGCCGTCGATCGTCAAGGACCGGCCGATAGCGGGCGACAACGGCAACGGCGTCCTGTTCAAGCTGAACAAGTTCCGTCATTTCTACATGCCGGCCGACGATGTCGCCTTCGCCGACAAGCATCCGCTCGTCGTTTGGCGCGGCGAACTCAACAATCCGATCCGCACCTTGTTGCTGGATGCAGCCCGCAATCTGCCGTTCTGCGATGTCGGCACGCCGAGGGCGACAGCACCTGCGGAATACCGCAAGCCCTATCTCAGCATCGATCAGCAGCGCCGCTACCGCTACATCATCTCGCTCGAAGGCAATGATGTCGCGACCAATCTGAAATGGATCATGAGCTCGAACTCGCTCTGCCTGATGCCGCCGCCGACCTATGAGACCTGGTTCGCGGAAGGGCAGCTCGAGCCCGATGTCCATTATGTGCCGCTGGCGCCCGACTTCAGCGATCTGGCCGAGCGCGTGCACCATCTCGAGAAACATCCGGCCGAGGCCCAGCGCATCGTTGCGGCGGCCAACGCCTATTGCCGCAAATTCGCCGACGAGCGGGCCGAGCAGGCGATCTGCCTGCTCGTGCTCTACAAATATTTCGTGCTCAGCGGCCAGATCGAGCCCGATCCGCAGGTCTGGCGGTTTATCGCGGGCTAGCGGCTTCCGGCGCCCTTAAGTCAGATGACGCTGCGGTCCATAACCAGATCGGCCGGGCCGAAGCGGTCCTTCGCCGTAAACTGCTGGTGCCAGTAGGGATAGAGCACCGGAGGCCGGCTGACGGCATCGAGACGCTGGCGTTCATCAAAGGACAGCGTCAGGCTCGCCGCGGCGAGATTGTCTTTCAACTGGGCTTCGTTGCGCGCCCCGATCACCAGCGAGCTGACGGCCGGCCGGCCGAGCAGCCAGGCCAGCGCCACCTGGGCCGCCGAAACGCCGCGTGCCGCACCGATATCGACCAGCACGTCGACAATCCGCCACAGCCGATCCTCGTCGCGGATCGGGGGTTCCGACCAGCCGCCGATCTGGCGCGCCGTCGGACTGTCGCGGCGGTATTTTCCCGACAGCAGGCCGCCGGCGAGCGGGCTCCACACCAAAACGCCAAGGCCCTGGTCGACCGAGATCGGCAAGAGCTCATACTCGGCCTCGCGTGCTTCCAGCGTGTAGTGGATCTGCTGGGTGACGAAGCGCGGCTGGTGCTGGCTGTCGCTGATGCCGAGCGCCTTCATGACCTGCCAGCCGGAATAGTTGGAGCAGCCGACATAGCGGATCTTGCCCTGGGCAACCAGCGTGTCGAGCGCGGCGATGGTTTCCTCGAGCGGCGTCGCGCCGTCCCATTCGTGCAGGAAATAGATGTCGATGACATCGGTCCTGAGGCGCTTCAGGCTCTTCTCGCATTCGCGGATCAGATGATGGCGCGACAGGCCTTCGTCATTGGGGCCTTTGCCGATCCGCATGCGCGCTTTGGAGGCGATCAGCACGTCGTTCTTGCGCTTGCCGCCGAGCGCCTCGCCGATGATCTCTTCCGACAGACCGTTGGAATAGACATTGGCGGTGTCGATGAGATTGATGCCGGCATCGATGCAAGTGTCGATGATGCGCGAGGCCTCCGCGAGATCGGAATTGCCGACGGCAGCGAACGGCCCGCTGCCGCCGAAGGTCATGGTTCCCAAGGTCAGCGCCGAAACTTTCAAGCCGGAACGGCCAAGCGTGCGGTATTCCATGTCTGATCCTCGTAGTTTTGGTGGGGAGGCGGTTTTAGCAGGAAAGGGCGGGGAAGCCCGAACGGGTCCGCTATTTGTAGGACAATTTGAGCGGCTTGTCGCCATGCCAGGGCGCTGGATCGGCAATGCCTCGCTGCTTTGCAGTGAAGACCGGCTGGCCGGCGGCTTGCAATAAAACCGTCATTGCCGGCCTATATCGAGTCGGCTCAGGGTTTCATGTCAGCCGGCAAGCGGAGCAGTGGAAATGAATGAGCTAAAGCAGAATTCTGCGGCCAGGGATTGGCTGGAAGCCGAACTCGCCGACACGCTCGACGAGGACTATGAGCTGGAAATCTCGGAGCCGGCGCTGTCGTTGGAGATCGCCAAGATCTACAAGAACGCGCATCCGCCGTCGATCGATCGCATGCAGTATTTCCGCGACCTGATCGGCTTGCAGTCGGAACTGATCAAGCTGCAGTCCTGGGTTGCCTACCACAAGAAGAAGCTAGTGGTGGTTTTCGAGGGCCGTGATTCCGCCGGCAAGGGCGGCGTCATCAAGCGCATCACCCAGCGCCTCAACCCGCGCATCTGCCGCGTCGTGGCGCTGCCGGCGCCGACCGAGCGCGAAAAGTCACAATGGTATTTCCAGCGCTACGTGCCGCATCTGCCGGCCGGCGGCGAGATCGTGCTGTTCGACCGCTCCTGGTACAACCGCTCCGGCGTCGAGCGGGTGATGGGCTTTGCCGAACCCGATCAGGTCGAAGAGTTCTTCCGCGACGTGCCGGAGTTCGAGCGCATGTTGGTCCGCTCCGGCGTCACGCTGGTCAAATACTGGTTCTCGATCACCGACGAGGAACAGCAGATGCGCTTCATGATGCGCATCCACGACCCGATGAAGCAGTGGAAGCTGTCGCCGATGGACCTGCAGTCGCGCGTGCGCTGGGAGCAGTACACCAAGGCCAAGGAAGAGACGTTTGCCCGCACCAACATCCCAGAGGCACCGTGGTACATCGTCGAAGGCAACGACAAGAAGCGGGCGCGGCTGAACTGCATCGACCATCTCCTCAAACAACTGCCCTATGAGGACGTGCCGCACGAAGAAATCACGCTGCCCGAGCGGGTGTTCAACCCGGAGTACGAGCGCCAGGTCCTGCCGCGCGAGCTTTACGTGCCGGAGAAGTATTGAGCACTTTTCCTTCTCCCCGTTTCACGGGGAGAAGGTGCCCGAAGGGCGGATGAGGGGCAGCGCCGGCATCGACGAATTCACAGCCGTCGGACGCTGCTAACCTCCAAAAGCAGCGCTGCCCCTCATTGCCTGCCGGGCATTTCTCCCCGTAGAACGGGGAGAAAGAAGCCTGCGCCTATCACTTCGCCACTACACCCGCTTGATCGTCACATGCGTGGCGAGCGCTGTCGCCACCTGCTCGGTGCACTGGTAACCCAGCTTCAGCATATCCAGCCCGGCAAACAGGCTCTCGCCCCTCCCGAGCAACACCGGCGACACCGCCAGATGCAACTCGTCGATGAGCTTCTCTTGCAGATATTGCCGGATGGTGGAAACGCCGCCGCCGACGCGGACATCCTTGCCGCCGGCCGCGGCCTTTGCTTGTTCGAGCGCGGCGTGGATGCCGCCGGCAACGAAGTGGAAAACGGTGCCGCCTTCCATCACAATGGGGTCGCGCTTGTAGTGGGTCAGCACGAAGGTCGGCACGTGATAGGGCGGGTTGTCGCCCCACCAGCCTTTCCAGCTCTCGTCTGGCCATTCGCCGCGGATTGGGCCGAACATGTTGCGGCCGAGGATCCAGGCCCCGACATTGTCGAAGCTGCGGACAGTGAACCGGTCGTCCACATCGGTGGTGCCGCCATCCTTGCCGACCATCTCATGGAAGGTGCGGGTGCCGGTCATCCATTTGTGCAGATATTCGCCACCAACGCCGAGCGGATTTTGCAGGTCCTGGTCAGGACCGGCGCCGAAACCGTCGAGCGACAAGGTGAAGGCATTGACGCGAAGTTTGGACATGGAGACTCCCTTTCGGTGACCAGTTGTGATTTGCAATCAGTATTCAAACTGATTGCATTTTGAAACTAGTATTTTTAGAGGCAAGCCGATCTGTGGAATGCGCAGGGACCTCAAGCCGCCACGCGCTTCGGCATCACCGCAAACGGGCTGAGCCCAAGCCAGATCTGCATCTTGCCGGCGACGTCGAGATCGCCGGTCAGGCTGATCTTGTCGCGTTCCTTGTGAACTGTCGTCAGCCCCATCCAGATCGAGGTCATGGTGCACAGATCGGTCGAGACGTAGAGATCGACGTCGAAGCCCGGATCGTACCAGCAAAGATCGACCTCGCCCTGCTTTTCGACGATCAGCCACCACGATCGTTTTGACGCCGGCAGGTCATGGTACAGGAATTGTATCACGGTGCGCCCGTCCGGCAGCGGACTGGGGTTCAGATTGCGCCGCATGTCCCACATCAGCAGCGACGGATCGAGGTTTTTGAGCGACAGCCTGGCCTCGACCCATTTCTGGCCCCAAAACCCCATCGCCTCGACAACCGGGCGCAAATCCCGGCCCGCCTCGGTCAGCCGGTATTCGAACACGCCCTTCTCGGTCGCGATCTCGGTCCGCTCGACGATGCCTCCCGCTTCGAGATCCCTAAGCCGTTGCGACAGAAGGGTTGGCGACATTTTCGGCACGCCGCGGCGCAAATCGTTGAAGCGGGTCGATCCCGCCACCAGTTCGCGCAGCAGCACCATGGTCCAGCGTGTGCAGAGCAGCTCGGCGGCCATGGAGAGCGGGCAGAATTGCTTGTAACCGGCTTGTGTCATGTGGTGAGCTCCAAAAGATGTTGCCGGACCTTATTCAGAAAACCTGAGTTCAGCCAGTACAGAAGCTGTACTGGCACCCCCGGTACAGTTCTGTGACTGGAGCGGTCCGGCGCCGCCATGCGAGGCAGCGGTCACGTCACCGGGCAGTCCGGTGCCGATCCATGAGGAGTTGGACAATGACCGCTTACGTGATCGCAGACATCAAGGTGAAGGACGACAAATGGGTGCCGGCCTATGCCGCTTCGGTGCATGACCTCGTCCACAAGCATGGCGGCAAGTATCTCGCCCGCAGCGGCAATGTGAAGACGCTGGAGGGCAAGCCGCTCGACACCAGCCTGATCGCCATCATGGCGTTTCCGTCGGCAAAGGCAGCCGAGGCCTTCACCAACGATCCGCAATACGCCCCGTTTGTGGCGGAGCGCCGGAAGGGCAGCGACAGCCGCTTCCAGCTGATCGACGATACCGATCTCGCCGGAACGATTCCTTATTTGCCAAAGGCGTGAGGAAAAGCCGGAACCCGGAAAGTCCGGGTTCCGGCTAGCCCTTCAGCATTTGCGCCACTTCGGGCGCGAAGCAGGTGGACGGGTACTCTCACGCGATTTAGTCTTGAACTCGAAAGTCGGTAGACTGAGCAGGCGCGCACGTGACCATTATTTCACTCATTGCAAAACTGTTTGCCAACCGGAACCGCCCGCAGAATAGGCCAGCTCAAGTCCCAGAGCGGGTTTTCCGCAAAGAGGCGAAATTCAAGAAACATGGAAAATTCTTCCAGATCGGACCGACATATCGCGGCGGGTCCCATTGTCTTCAGCTGGAAAACGCCCAAGCTTTGGTGCCGCCATCCCGCATACTGCTCGGGCCGACGGAGTTTGGGGGATACGGCTTTCCTGAGTACCCGGAGACGCCCAGGCTACGGCCTGAAGCGACAGACTATTGCAGGCCACCAAAAGACTTAGAAGATTTTCATTGTTACTGGCTTGTATCCGAGCGCCTGAAGGACGTTCTGCAGTCAGTCGACCCCGATGGGGTCGTGTTTAACGACTGCGACGTATTCTATTTGAGCGGAAAGCCGATCGAACCAAAGCACTACCTTTGCGACATCGTTCGCAAGATTGATGCCGTGGATCTCGAATCGTCGAAGTTTAGGCTTTTGATCGGCGAGAATGGAGGCGTCCACTACGACCGCGCCGGAGGCGCGTGCTTCTATTTCAAGGAGGAGATTGTTGGCGATGCGCATATCTTCAAACAGAAGAACATGGGCATCGTCATTTGCACCGCCAAATTGAGAGAAGCCTGTGTCGAAGCAGGCATCAAGAATCCCGACGTGTTCCAAGACATGTCGGTTTGCGGGCGTGGTCGGCTGGACTTCGAAACAAGAAATGTCAAAGAGAGTTATGTGCTGGAGTGAATTTATCCCTTCAGCATTTGCGCCACTTCCGGCGCGAAGTAGGTCAGAATGCCGTCGCAGCCGGCGCGCTTGAAGGCGAGCAGGCTCTCCAGCATTGCCTTTTCGCCGTCGATCCAGCCATTGGCGGCCGCCGCCTTGATCATCGAATATTCGCCTGACACCTGGTAGGCGAAGGTCGGCATCTGGAACTCGTCCTTCAGCCGGCGGATGATGTCGAGATAGGGCAGGCCGGGCTTGACCATCAGCATGTCGGCGCCCTCGGCGATATCCTGCTCGGCCTCGCGCACCGCTTCGTCGGAATTGGCGTGGTCGAGATAGTAGGTCTTCTTGTCACCCTTGAGCAGGCCCGCGGTGCCGACCGCCTCGCGGTAGGGGCCGTAGAAGGCGGAGGCGAATTTCGTCGCATAGGACATGATCGCCACATCCGAAAAACCGTTGGCGTCGAGTGCGTCGCGGATGGCGCCGATGCGGCCGTCCATCATGTCGGACGGCGCGATGATGTCGGCGCCGGCCGCTGCCTGGATGACGGCCGCGGCGGTCACCTGTTCCACCGTCTCGTCATTGACGATGATGCCGTCGCGCAAGATGCCGTCATGGCCGTGCGAGGTGAACGGATCGAGCGCGGCATCGGTGATGATGCCGATCTCCGGCACCGCGTCCTTGATGGCGCGGGTTGCGCGGTTGATGATGTTTTCCGGGTCGAGGATGTGCGATCCCGTCAGGTCGCGCAGGCTGAGTTCAACATTGGGGAAGGTGGCGATCGCCGGAATGCCGAGCTTAGCGGCCCGCTCGGCCTCCTTGACGGCGAGGTCCAGCGACAGGCGGAATACGCCGGGCATGGCGGCGATCGGCTCGCGCGTGTTCTTGCCGTCGATGACGAAGATCGGCCAGATCAGATCGTTCACCGTAAGCCGGTTTTCCTGCACCAGGCGGCGCGACCAGTCGGCCTTGCGCATGCGCCGCAAGCGGCGGCTGCCGGTGATCTCGTCGACGCTGCGCGCACCGCCGGGCTTTGCCGGCGCGAATTTGTTGCTCGTCGCGGGGGTGAATTTGTTCATCGCAAAAACTCCGGGTCGAGGCGGCTTTTACCACGAGGCCTTGCCGCTGACCAATGCGACACGATTGTGCCAGTCGATAACGCGCTGCTTACGGCTTCGGCGGCCACGCCAGCTCGGGGCCGGTTTTGAAGAACGACACATTGTTGGTGAAGATGCTCTTCGGGGCAAGCCGGATCAGGCGCCCGTCCGGATGGCCGATGTCGGCGACATTGTCGATGAACCAGCGGTTCCAGGTCGCCTCCGGGCCGAGATATTTGTGCAGCAGCCGTTTGAAGCGGTTCGGCGCCATCGGCTCGATGGTGGCGGAGCCGCGCAGGCCGAGATGCAGCAGGATGCCGGCCTCATTGTCGAAATGGACGATCTCCACGGCGCGCGCGGGTCACGTTCGAGGTGTTTGACAGCACTTGCCCCGGTCGAGCCGAGCAGCCAGATTGCAGCGTCCTCCCAGATGAACCACATCGGCGCGTTGCGCGGCGCGCCGTCAGGCGTCACGGTCGCCAGATTGGCCATCAGCGGGCGGCTGAGAACATCATCCGGGTCGAACTTTTTCGCATCTCCCAGCCATGGCTCGGCGCTGCGGTTTCAAGCGTCATGCGTTTGTCCCTGCATCAGAAGAAAGGCTGTTTCGCCCGGCAATTCTGCGCGCTTTTCTGCGGGGGGCAAAGCACGGTTGCGTTCCCTTGCGAAAATCCAAACCGCGCCCGCCGGTTGACGCACCCATGCGCCACCTTTAGCACTTCAGTCCCGCAGGCGCGGGGAGGGATTCTCTGACGATGGATTTTGGCGGCGGCGACGAGATCCGCTTCGAACGGTTGGGCAAGGCGGGCGTCGTCACGCTGACGCGGCCGCAGGCGCTCAATGCGCTGACACATCGCATGATCAAGGCGCTGGACAAGGCGCTCGACGCTTTTGAGCGCGATACCGGCGTCGATGTCGTCATCGTCAAGGCCGAGGGCAGGGCGTTTTGCGCCGGCGGCGACATCATGCACGTCTACGAGGCCCGCGCCGGAAAGCCGCCGGTCGAGTTCTTCGCCGACGAATACCGGCTCAACGCCCGCATCAACAGTTACAAAAAGCCCTATGTCGCGCTGATCGACGGGATCGTTATGGGCGGCGGCGTCGGCATCTCTTTCCACGGTTCGCAGCGTGTGCTGACCGAGAACGCCCAGTTCGCCATGCCCGAAGTCGGCATCGGTTTCTTCCCCGATGTCGGCGGCAGCCATCTTCTGCCCGACCTTGGCGGCAGCTTCGGCATGTATCTGGCGCTGACCGGCAACCGCATTCGCTATGGCGATGCGCTGTGGTCTGGCCTGGCCACCCACACCATCAAGGCCGCCGACCAGGCTGCCTTTCTCGATCGGCTCTGCGCCAATGGCGATCCGGAATCGGTGCTGCGCGGCTTTTTCGTGCCGGCCAGGCGGGAGACCGGCCAGCCGGTGCTGGAAGCCATTGCCCGGCATTTTTCCCAACCCTCGCTCGCCGAAATCCTCGAGAGCCTGGAGCGGGCGGCAGGCGCCGACGAGTTTGCCGCCAAGACGCTGGCCACCATCCGCACCCGCTCGCCGACCAGCCTCAATGTCGCGTGGCGCCAGATCAGCGCCGGGCTGACGCTGTCGATGGAAGCCTGCATGAAGATGGAGTTCCGCATCCTCAACCGCATGCTGGCCGGGCACGACTTCTATGAAGGCATCCGCGCCGTCCTCGTCGACAAGGGTTCGACGCCGCAATGGCGGCCGGCAAGCCTGGCCGAGGTTGACGCTGCTTCGGTGGACGCCTATTTCGCGCCGCTCGAACGGGAGCTCGAACTGTGAGCGAGGTCACGTCGCGGCGTATCGTGCTGCAGCCCTCGGGCGTCGAGATCATCTTCGCCTGGTTCCAGCGCGTCATAGCGGGCTACTGCCTGTTGTTCGGCATCCTGTACTGGATCCGGCTGATCGGCTTTTATCCCGGCCCGCTGTGGCGCTTCGACCTGATGCCGGTGCACTGGCAGGTCGTGGCGGTGATGCTGGCCGTGTTCTTCCCCTTCGCCGCCGCCGGCCTGTGGATGCTGGCGTCGTGGGGCCCGGTGATCTGGTTCATCTGTGCTGTCACCGAGACCATCATGTATGCCGGCTTCCCCGATCTGTACGGCCACCGGCCGCTGATCGTCTTCTCGCATGCCGCGGTCGCGCTGCTCTACATCGCCTTCCGCATCGTCATCTGGATGCGCAAGCGCCCCGCGCGCGCCTGAAACGCCGCCCCGCAGCCATTGGCTAAATCTTTAGGTTAATTATCCTTGCTCGGGTGACCGTTCGTTAAGCGTCTTGCGAAACCTATTACCGGTAAGCTCTTGTTAGCCCTAGCGTTTAAGTCGAATTTTATGAGTATTCGATAGTGTCGCAATCAAGGTGAAAAACAAAAAATCACCAGGGCGACAAACGAGAGGCAAAGACAATGATCAATTCGCGTCCGGCGGCGAAGACCGCCAACGTATCCGACGATCGCCGCGAGGCTATCCGTTCGCTTTACATGGAATCGCTGCAGCTGGTGGAGCGTCTGCATCGCCGTCTGCTTGACGTGATCAAGGACGAGTTCGACCGCAACGGCCGTTCCGACATCAATGCCATCCAGGCGCTGCTTCTGTTCAATATCGGCAATTCCGAACTGACCGCCGGCGAGCTGCGCTCGCGTGGCTACTATCTCGGCTCGAACGTCTCCTACAATCTGAAGAAGCTGGTCGATCTCGGCTTCATCAACCACCAGCGCTCGCGCATCGACCGCCGTTCGGTCCGCGTTTCGCTGACGCCGAAGGGCAATGAAGTGGCGGAAGTCGTCGCCGGTCTCTATGAGCGCCATGTCGGCTCGATCGAACAGGTCGGCGGCATCAACAGCGAAGAGTTCAAGCAGATGAACCGCGCGCTGCAGCGCCTCGACCGCTTCTGGAACGACACCATCGCCTACCGGATGTAATCAGCGGGCCATTGAATAGCAGCTGCGCCGGTAGAAGCGCGGCCGGAGGAAAGTCTCAGCCAACAGGCCGGTGCCGAAAAGCACCGGCCTTTTCTTTTCGAGCCGCCGGCGCTTCCAAATTCGGCGTAAGCCACGTTGCCGCCATATTCGCGGTGGAAGCGGGGATGCGGGTGATGCGGCGGCGAAAGCTGTTCGCGCGCCTGTAATGTCGCATCGCGGTCCGCTTTTCACGGCTCAGTGATGCAGGTCATGGTTGGCTAATTGTTAACAGTGCCAACTTTAGAGTGCGGGCGATATCGCCCAGGATCGAGCACGTAGCCGAACGCTGCAACAGCCAAACGCTAGAAGCCAAACACGACAAGAATGTCTGGAACGTCCATGAGAACCAGCCGCCGCCTTTTCCTTTCCGGAGCTTCCGCGCTCGCCGTTGCCATGGTTGCCAATGCCGCCAGCGCGCAGGATGTGATCGACGATATCCTGAAATCGTCGGGCCGCGGCAATTGGGACGACCAGTTCGATGCCCGCGCCTCGGAGGGCGGCAAGGTCGCCTCGACGCTGCCGATCTTCAGCCTGCAGACGGTCGCCTTCACCGAACAGGCGGTGGCGCAGTATCAGAACATCGTCGCCCAGGGCGGCTGGGGCGAGGTGCCGGCGACCAAGAAGCTGCAGCTTGGCGTCGACGATCCGGACGTGGTGCCGCTGCGCAAGCGGCTGATGGTTTCGGGCGACCTGGCGCAGAGCGCCGGCATTTCGACGTCGTTCGATTCCTACGTCGACGCCGCGGTCAAGCGCTTCCAGGCGCGCCATGGCCTGCCGGCCGACGGCGCCATGGGCAAATACACCTATGCTGCGATGAACGTTTCGGCGCAGATCCGCCTCGGTCAGCTGCAGACCAACCTGGAGCGCCTGCGCGAAAAGGCCGGCACGCTGGGCAGCCGTTATGTGCTGGTCGATATCCCGGCGGCACAGATCGAGGCGGTCGAGAACGATCGCGTCGTGCTGCGCCACACCGCAATCGTCGGCAAGATCGACCGCCAGACCCCGGTGGTCAATTCCAAGATCAACGAGATCATCGTCAATCCTTACTGGAACGCGCCGGTCTCGATCGTGCGCAAGGACATCATTCCGCTGATGCGGAAGAACCCCGACTATCTCAAGGACAGCCATATCCGCCTGTTTGCGCCGGATGGCAGCGAAGTCGATCCGATGACTGTCGATTGGTCGACGGATGATGCCGCAAAATACCGCTTCCGCCAGGATCCGGGTTCCGGCAACGCCATGGCCTCGGTGAAGATCAACTTCCCCAGCCCCGACGGCGTCTACATGCACGACACGCCGCAGCAGAGCCTGTTCGGCAAGATGATGCGCTTCGATTCCTCGGGCTGCGTGCGTGTCCAGAACGTGCGCGACCTCGTCACATGGATCCTGCGCGACACACCCGGCTGGGATCGCCAGCATTTCGAGGCGACCATCAAGACCGGCGAGAACACGCCGGTGCAGGTCGTCAACCCGGTTCCCGTCCACTTCCTCTATGTGTCGGCCTGGTCGACGGGTCCGGGCGTCGTGCAGTTCCGCGACGACGTCTACGCGCTCGATGGCGCCAGCGAACTGCAGATCACCTCTTCGCTCTAAGCGGCTGATCTCATTTAGGAAAGGCCACCGCAAGGTGGCCTTTCCGTTCGAAGTCCCATGAGGCGGGGCTGGTGGTGCCGGCCATGCGCCAGGCTTGCCGCCGCCGAGAACATCGTCGCCGGCTACCGGCGCCGCATCGCCACTTCGGACGAGGCCGATGACGCCCGGGCCGAGGCCCGCGAAGCCGGGCGGCTGGAGCTCGAAATGCGGCTTGCCGGCATCGAGGCCGAGCGCACCGCCGTGCGCGACATGTTAAGCAGCGGCGCGATCAACGACCACACGGCGAGGGCGTTGTTTACCGAGATCACGCTCACCGAAGCCTTGCTGCAGGGGCGGCAGGAGCGAAAATAGCGGTTCAGGGCCGCTCTGGCGCAATCCGGCCAGCAAATTTCGCGCTGCAAACGTGGCGAGGCGAAAACAACTGTGTTAATGGCGCGGCAATGCATGTCGCCCGGAACCGTGCAGCGGTTTCGGGGCAACGATATGCATAGATAAATGCCCCGAACCGAAGGATTTCAGGCGATGGCAACTGCAGCGGCAGCGTCGAACAAGTTCGAATCGTTCTTCGAAACCACGCTGGAAGATGCCGATCCGGAGATCTTCGGCTCGATCCGCAACGAGCTTGGCCGCCAGCGTCACGAGATCGAGCTGATCGCTTCGGAAAACATCGTTTCGCGCGCCGTGCTCGAGGCGCAGGGCTCGATCATGACCAACAAATACGCCGAGGGTTATCCGGGCAAGCGCTATTATGGCGGCTGCCAGTTCGTCGACGTCGCCGAGGAACTCGCCATCGAGCGCGCCAAAAAGCTGTTCGGCTGCAACTTCGCCAATGTCCAGCCGAATTCCGGCAGCCAGATGAACCAGGCGGTCTTCCTGGCGCTCTTGCAGCCCGGCGACACCTTCATGGGCCTCGACCTGAATTCCGGCGGCCACCTGACGCACGGCTCGCCCGTCAACATGAGCGGCAAATGGTTCAAGGTCATTTCCTACGGCGTGCGCAAGGACGACCATCTGCTCGACATGGACGCGATCGAAAAGACCGCGCATGAGACCAAGCCGAAGCTGATCCTGGCCGGCGGCACCGCCTATTCGCGCATCTGGGACTGGAAGCGCTTTCGCGAGATCGCCGATGCGGTCGGCGCCTATCTGATGGTCGACATGGCCCATATCGCCGGCCTGGTTGCCGGCGGCGTGCATCCGTCACCGCTGCCGCACGCCCATGTGGTCACCACAACCACGCACAAGTCGCTGCGCGGCCCGCGCGGCGGCATGATCCTGTGCAATGACGAGGACATCGCCAAGAAGATGAACTCGGCGGTTTTCCCCGGCCTGCAGGGCGGGCCGCTGATGCATGTCATCGCCGCCAAGGCGGTCGCCTTTGGCGAGGCGCTGAAGCCGAGTTTCAAACTCTATGCCGAGAGCGTCGCCGCCAACGCCAAGGCGCTGGCGTCGAGCCTCAAGGAAACCGGCCTCGACATCGTCTCCGGCGGCACCGACAATCATCTGATGCTGGTCGATCTCAGGCCCAAGAACGCCACCGGCAAGCGCGCCGAGGCAGCGCTCGGCCGCGCCAACATCACCTGCAACAAGAACGGCATCCCGTTCGATCCGGAAAAGCCTTTCGTCACCTCTGGCGTGCGTCTGGGCACGCCGGCCGGCACCACGCGCGGCTTCGGCCATGCCGAGTTCCGCGAGATCGGCAAGCTGATCGCCGAAGTGCTGGACGGGCTGAAGGTCGCCAATTCCGACGAAGGCAATGCGGCGGTCGAGGCGGCGGTGAAGGCCAAGGTCGTGGCGCTGACCGATCGTTTCCCGCTCTATCCCTATCTCGGTTGACCGCCAGCGGCGCTTCGTCTTTTATCCCGCGCTCTGCGCCGGTTGCTGTTCGGGCGGCGCGGCCTGTTGGAGATCTGACGATGCGCATGTTCCATCCTGCCGTTCTGGCCTTTCTCGGCTCGCTTGCCGCTGTCGCCGTGTCGGGCGCGATCGCCCAGGAGCAGACGCAGCCGGGCACGGATATCCCGGGCACCAACACCTTTCGCAGGTGGACCACCATCATTGATGCGCTCGACACCGGCCAGGATTCGCACAAGACCTGTGCGGCCTCCACGGCCTTTCTCGACGGCAACGGCAATGCCGGCACGCTGACGCTTTCGATCTCGACTGGCGACGCCCTGCCGCCCGATGCCTATCCGGCGATCATGTTCACGATCGCCAACAAGGACCTGCCGACCGGCAAGAAGATCGCCGCGACCTTTGGCGACCCCGGCGTCAAGGTTTCCGCGACCGTCTATTCCAATGATGCCGGCCGCCCGAGCTGGACCGTCGACAACCAGGTCAAGACCAGTCTCGCTTTGTTGCGGGCCATGCGCCAGGTCATCTCGCTCGATGTGACGTTCGGCAAGCAGGCTGTCGCCAGCATCCCGATGGATGGCTTCACCAAGGCCTACCGCAACCTCGGAACGTCCTGCGGCTTCCCGACCAAGGACGTCGCCCCCTGACATATCTGGCGCGGCTGGCAATTTTCCTCCCGCCTCGCTATCTCTGAGGGCGCGAGCGGCCGTTGCCGAACCTTTGCCGTCCCGGCAAAAACCTCTAAGCCTATCGTTCCGCCAGAATCGCCAACCTGAAGGCTCTCCATGCGCTGTCCCTATTGCCAGTCCGAAGATACGCAGGTGAAGGATTCGCGCCCCGCCGAGGATGGCGCCGCGATCCGCCGGCGGCGCGTCTGTCCCGATTGCGGTGGCCGTTTCACCACTTTCGAGCGCGTCCAGTTGCGCGACCTCGTGGTGGTGAAGAAGTCCGGCAGAAAGGTGCCGTTCGACCGCGACAAGCTCTTGCGTTCGGTGGAGATCGCGGTGCGCAAGCGCAATGTCGATCCCGAGCGCATCGACCGCGCCGTCACCGGCATCGTGCGCCAGCTCGAAAGCTCCGGCGAGACTGAAATCGCCTCGGGCGAGGTCGGCCGGCTCGTCATGGAAGCGCTGAAGTCGCTCGACGACGTCGCCTATGTCCGCTTCGCCTCTGTCTATCGCAATTTCCGTGAGGCCAAGGATTTCCACGATGTGCTGGGTGAGCTCAAAGGCGACGAGCTCAAGGGCGACGAGCTGAAGAGCGAAGAGGACGCCGGCTGAGCATGGCAACCCAAACGTCAGGGAAGGCCGATCAGCAGGCTCTCGATCGCGGTTTCATGGCGGCAGCGCTGAGGCTCTCGCGCAGAAATGCCGGCCGCACCTCGACCAACCCTTCGGTCGGCACCATCATCGTTCGCGACGATGGCCCCGGCCCGATGATCGTCGGCACAGGGGTCACCGCCGTTGGCGGCCGGCCGCATGCCGAGACCGAGGCGCTGACTGAAGCCGGCGAGTTGGCGCGGGGCGCCACGGCCTATGTCACGCTGGAGCCCTGCGCCCACCATGGCCGCACCCCGCCTTGCGCCAACGCGCTGGTCAATGCCGGAGTGGCGCGGGTGGTGGGCGCCGCCAGCGATCCCGATCCGCGCGTCTCCGGCAAAGGCTATGCCATCCTGCGCGCCGCCGGCATCGAAGTGGTCGAAAAGGTGCTGGTCGAGGAAGCCGCCGAGCAGATGGCCGGCTATTTGATTCGATCCATGAAAAAGCGTCCGGAAGTGATTCTGAAGCTTGCGCTTTCCAGCGACGGCAAGATCGGCAGGCATGGCGCCGGCCAGGTCGCGATCACCGGCGATATCGCCCGCCGCGAAGTCTATCTGATGCGCGCCGAAGCCGATGGCATACTGGTCGGCATCGGCACGGCGCTGGAGGATGATCCCGCGCTCACCGTGCGGCTGCCGGGGCTGGAGAACCGCTCGCCGGCGCGCATCGTGCTCGACCGCCAGATCAGGCTGCCGGAAGCCTCGAAGCTGGTCTCCGGCACCGACCGGGTGCCGCTCTATGTCGCCGCGAGCCTGGAGGCTGATCCGCTACGGCGGTCGGTGCTGGAGCGTGCCGGCGTGCGCTTCATCGGCACCGAAACCCATGAAGGCGGCGTGGCCTTGCCGGAACTGCTCGAGGATCTCGGCGCGCTCGGCATGGCCAGCGTTCTGGTCGAAGGCGGCGCCAAGGTGGCCAGCGCCTTCCTCGCCGAAGGACTGATCGACCGCATCGTGCTGTTCCAGGGACCGGAAGCGATCGGCGAGGGCGGCATTGCATCGCCCATCGACGCCAACCATATCCCGGCAGGCTTCCGCAAATTGCGCGAGATGCGCTTCGGGGAAGACAGCTATGCCGAATGGGTGAGAGATATCTGAAATGTTCACTGGAATTGTCACCGATATCGGCACCGTCGCGGCCGTCAAGCCGCTGAGCGAAGGCGTCGGCCTGCGCATCGACACCGCCTATGACCCCGCGACGATCGCCATCGGTGCCTCGATCTCCTGCGGCGGCGTCTGCCTGACGGTGACGGCGCTGCCAGATGGCGGCTCGAACGCCCGCTGGTTCGAGGTCGAAGCCTGGGAAGAGGCACTGAGGCTGACCACGGCGTCGGGCTGGAAATCAGGCACCAAGGTCAATCTCGAGCGGGCACTGAAGATCGGCGACGAACTCGGCGGCCACATCGTGTCGGGTCATGTCGATGGCATGGCCGAAATCGCCGAGCGCAAGGATGAAGGCGATGCCGTTCGCTTCACGCTGGAGGCGCCGCGCGAACTGGCGAAATTCATCGCGCCCAAAGGGTCCGTCGCACTCGACGGCACCTCACTCACCGTCAACAAGGTCGAAGGCGCCCGTTTCGACGTGCTGTTGATCCATCATTCGCTGACCGTGACCACCTGGGGCGAGCGCAAGGTCGGCGACAAGGTCAACCTCGAGATCGACACCATGGCCCGCTACGCCGCGCGGCTGGTCGAGGCCGCGAAGGAAGGTTTGTGATGACAAGAGACGAAATTCACTTCGGGCAGCGGGAAGAGCTCCACACTGAGGACGCGCTCGGCCTCAGTTTGTCGGTCAACGATCGCAAGGTTTTCCCTGAAGCTCTGATCAATGCTCAGCCCATAAACGATCGTCTTCGCGACACAGTGCGTCGGTATCGCGAGGCTACCGGTATCTGACGGCCTCACCTCCAGCAATCTTCCGCTTGCGATCAAACCGGCTTCGGCCTAAGTCACCGGCTACCCCCGGAGACATTCATGGCAGGCACATCCCAACACGGCAAAGCGTTCATTCGCCCGAAGAAGAAGGCCCACCTTCTGATCATCGAGGCGCGCTTTCATGACGATCTTGCCGACGCGCTGCTCGACGGCGCGACGAGCGCGCTCGACGAAGCCGGCGCGACCTATGACGTCATCACCGTTCCCGGTTCGCTGGAAATTCCAGCAGTGATCACTTTTGCGCTCGACGGCATGGGCGAGGGCGGCAAGGACTATGATGGTTTTGTCGCGCTCGGCACCATCATTCGTGGCGACACTTATCATTTCGACATCGTCGCCAATGAATCGAGCCGCGCGCTGATGGATCTCTCGGTGCAGGAAGCGATTGCGATCGGCAACGGCATCCTGACCACCGAGAACGACGCGCAGGCCTGGACGCGCGCCAAGCGCTCGGAGGGCGACAAGGGCGGCTTTGCCGCGCGCGCGGCGCTGACCATGATCGCGCTCAAGGAGAAGCTGGGAGCGCAATCGTGAGCGAACCCGCTTCGCCCGGCCAGCCCGCGACACGCCATGCCAATAAGCGTGGCGCCGCCCGTCTGGCCGCCGTGCAGGCGCTTTACCAGATGGACGTGGCCGGCAGCGGCGTCTTCGAGATCACCGCCGAATACGAGGCGTTCCGGCTCGGCAAGGAAGTCGACGGCGCGCTTTATCGGGAGGCCGACGCGCAGTGGTTCCGCGCCATCCTGGCCGGCGTCGTCGAGAACCAGACGACCATCGATCCGATCATACGCCAGGCGCTGACGGAAGACTGGCCGCTGTCCAGACTCGATTCGACGTTGCGCGCCATCCTGCGCGCTGGCGTCTACGAACTGATGAAGCGCGACGACGTGCCGGTGGCCGTCATCGTTTCGGAATATGTCGACATCGCCAAGGCCTTCTACGAGGAAGACGAGCCGAAGCTGACCAACGCCGTGCTCGACCGTGTGTCGCGCCGGGTGCGGGGCGAGGGGCGCGGCAAGGACGCATTGTGACCGGCACCGTCCCCGGCGCAGCAAGGGAAGCGCGCCGCACGGCGATCATCCTGGCGACGTCGCAGGCGATTATCGGTTCGGCCGCGCCGATTGCCATTTCCATGGGCGGGCTGGCCGGGCAATATCTGCTTGGCCCCGATAAGTCGCTGGCAACGGCGCCAATCACCGGCTTCAACATCGGCGTGGCGCTCGGCGCGTTGCCGGCCGCGGCCATCATCCGCTGGCTCGGCCAGCGCGGCGGCTTCATGACCGGCACCATCGTGACCGCGCTTGGCGGCGTCATCTCCACGCTGGCACTGTTCCACGCCAGCTTCTGGCTGTTCGCTTTCGCGCTGCTGGTGATCGGCGTCGGCGGCGCCTTCGTCCAGCAGTTCCGCTTCGCCGCCGCCGATAATGCTCCGCCCGAATTCAAGGCGCGCGCCATTTCCTTCGTGCTGGCCGGCGGCGTCATCACCGCGATCCTCGGGCCGCAGATCGTCATCTTCACCCGCGAATTGCTGGCGCCGGTGATGTTTGCCGGCTCGTTCGTGGCCATTCCGGTTCTGGCGGCGGCCGGCGCCATCATCCTGTCATTCCTGCGCATCCCGGCCAAGGCTCCCGGCCACGCGGAAGTCGCGTCAAGCGACGCGCGGCCGCTGTCCGAGATCGTCACCCGGCCGCGTTTCGTCGCGGCACTGTTTTGCGCCGTCGGCAGCTATGCGCTGATGAGTTTCGTCATGACCGGCGCGCCGCTGGCCATGGTCGGCTGCGGCCTGTCGACGGACGACGCCACGCTCGGCATTTCCTGGCATGTGATGGCGATGTTTGCGCCGAGCTTCTTCACCGGATCGCTGATCCATCGCTTCGGCGCCGAACGCATCGTCGCAACCGGCCTGGTCCTGCTCATCGGCTGCGCCGCGGTGGCATTGTCCGGCCTGCATCTATGGCAGTTCTGGACGGCGCTGATCCTGCTTGGCCTCGGCTGGAATTTTGCCTTCATCGGCGCCACCTCCATGGTCGCCGACAGCTACCATCCGTCCGAAAAGAGCAAGGTGCAGGGCTTCCACGACTTCGTCCTGTTCGGCTCCGTCGCCTTCGCCTCGCTAATGTCGGGCGCCATCTACAATGCGTGGGGCTGGGAGATGCTGAACTGGCTGGTTTTCCCGGTCGTCGCCCTCTGCTTCGTCGCCCTTGGCGCGCTCAAACTGACCGGATCACGCAAAGCCCGCGCCTGATCCGGTTCTATCTTTGGCTTGGCACGACCTGTCAGCATGGCGTCGGCCGAAATCGCGGCGACCGCACAAAATTATTGCGTCTGTACCCATTGTTATGAAACCGTGTGCCCCGACGGGGCGTTGGAGCCATGCTCATATGCGGCCACCGCATTTCGGTCCAAAGCAAGGGGTTTTCACAATGTTTTCAGTCAAGATTCTGGCCGGGGCGGCGTTGGCGCTCGGCATCACGGCCGCCTCCGCCAATGCCCAGGTGGTCGTCTCCTCGAAGATCGACACCGAGGGCGGCGTGCTCGGCAACATCATCCAGCTTGTGCTCAACGCCAACAACATCAAGACCACCGACCGCATCCAGCTCGGCGGCACGCCGGTCGTACGCAAGGCGATCACTGCCGGCGAGATCGACATCTATCCCGAGTACACCGGCAATGCCGCTTTCTTCTTCGAGAAGGCCGACGATCCGGTCTGGAAGGATGCCGCCAAGGCCTATGAGACCGCCAAGAAGCTCGACTATGATGCCAACAAGATCGTCTGGCTGTCGCCGTCACCGGCCAACAACACCTGGGCGATCGCGCTGCGCAAGGAGGTTGCCGAGACCAACAAGCTGGCGACCCTGACCGACTTCGGCAAATACGTCGCCGGCGGCGGCACGGTGGTTTTGGCGGCGTCGGCTGAGTTCGTCAATTCGGCGGCAGCCCTGCCGGCGTTCCAGACCACTTACGGCTTCACGCTGAAGCCCGAGCAGTTGATCACGCTTTCGGGCGGCGACACCGCCGCGACAATAGGTGCTGCCGCCAACCAGACCAACGGCGCCAACGCCGCCATGGTCTACGGCACCGACGGCGGCATCGCGCCGTCCGGCCTGGTCGTGCTCGCCGACGACAAGGGCGTGCAGCCGGTCTACCAGCCGGCGCCGATCATCCGCGAAGCGGTGCTGAAAGAGCATCCGGAGATCGAGACGCTGTTGAAGCCGGTGTTCGCCAAGCTCGACCTCGTCACGCTGCAGGAACTCAACGGCCGCGTCCAGGTCGGAGGCGAGCCGGTCAAGGGCGTTGCCGAGGACTTTTTGAAGAAGAACGGGTTTTTGAAGTAGTCAGCGCATAGCTGATCGTGACGCTGGTGCGAGACACCCCTCTCTGGAAGCTGCTGATCTCCCCCCTTGCGGGGGAGATGTCCGGCAGGACAGAGGGGGGTGCTGTCCCGCCGACCTCACAACCGGTAGCAGGTGCGTGCCTCGACAGGGTTGCTTCTGAACAGGCCGACGCTCGAAAGCTGGCGATCCTTCACACCCCCCTCTGGCCTGCCGGCCATCTCCCCCGCAAAGGGGGAGATCGGATTTCGCGTCGGCTTTCGCCGATCACCAGCGTAGTCTGCGCAACGTGGAAAATCGCTCCTCATGAGGGGCATCCATGACCCTGCGTTTCGACAAGCTCGGCATGGTTATCGCGGCGATCGTTGCCTATGCGGCGTTTCTGGCCCCGTTCGCCACCTTCCGCGCCAATCGTATCGTCCCCGGTCAGGCGCGCTCGATGCTGGAGGCGTTGCCCGCAACGATCGGGCCGCTGCTGCTGGCAGTCGTCGTCGTGGCCGCAATTGTTGCCTTGCTGAAGACCCCGCTTGTCCTGCGCCTGGCCGCAAGCGTCGTGGCGCTCGCCGCCCTTGCCATCCTGATCGGTGTCGCCGGCACCTTCCTGACGCCGGCCGGCAACACCTTCGCCCGCATCTCGCCGGCTTCCGGGTTCTGGCTGTTGATCTTTGCCTTCACATTGTTGCTCGCCGACGTGCTGACCAGGCTCAACCTGTCGCCACCTGCCCGCATCGGCGTGCTCGTCCTCGCGGCGCTGGCCATCGGCTCGTTGCTGATATCGGGGCAGTGGGACAGCCTGTCGCTCCTCAAGGAATATGCAAACCGCGCCGATAGTTTCTGGGCCGAAGGCTCCAAGCACATCACACTGGCGCTGGGTTCGCTGGCGGCGGCGGTGATCGTCGGCCTGCCGCTCGGCATCCTGTGCCACCGCGTCGAACGGTTGCGGGCCGGCGTGCTCAATGTGCTCAACATCGTCCAGACCATACCCTCGATCGCGCTGTTCGGCCTGCTGATCGCGCCGCTAGGCTGGGTCGCCGCGCATGTTCCGGGTGCCGCAGCGCTCGGTATCAGAGGCATCGGCACCGCGCCCGCCTTCGTGGCTTTGTTCCTCTATTCGCTGCTGCCGGTGGTGGCCAACACCGTGGTCGGGCTTGCCGGCGTACCCCGCGCGGCCAATGATGCAGCGCGCGGCATGGGCATGACCGATGGCCAGCGCCTGTTCGGCGTCGAGTTTCCGCTGGCCTTTCCGGTGATCCTCACCGGCATCCGCATCGTGCTGGTGCAGAACATCGGCCTGGCCACCATCGCCGCACTGATCGGCGGCGGCGGCTTTGGCGTCTTCGTCTTCCAGGGCGTCGGCCAGACCGCAATGGACCTGGTGCTGCTCGGCGCCGTGCCGACGGTAGCGCTGGCCTTCGCCGCGGCCATCATCCTCGACGCAGTGATCGAAATGACCGCCACCAGGCGCAGGGTTGAAACGGCATGATCGAGATCGAAGGCATTACCAAGCGCTATGACGCGACGACCGTGGTCAACGACGTGTCCATGGTCGTCGAGCCGCGTACGGTTTGCGTCATTGTCGGTACCTCCGGTTCCGGCAAGACGACGCTGCTGCGAATGATCAACCGGCTGGTCGAGCCGACCGCCGGCGTCATCAAGCTCGACGGCAACGACAACCGCACGCTGCCCGGCTACGAGCTGCGCCGCAGCATCGGCTACGCTATCCAGGGCCACGGCCTGTTCCCGCACCGCACCGTTGCGCAGAACATCGCCACCGTGCCGGTCCTGCTGGGCTGGGACAAGGACCGCATCAAGGCCCGCGTCGATGAGTTGATGACACTCTACCAGCTCGACCCCGAGGCCTATGGCCCGCGCTACCCGCACGAACTGTCCGGCGGGCAACAGCAGCGTGTCGGCGTCGCCCGCGCGCTCGCCGCCGAGCCCAATGTGCTTCTGATGGACGAACCGTTCGGCGCACTCGACCCGATCATCCGCACCAAGGCGCAGGAGGACCTGCTGGCAATCCAGAAGCGCTTCGGCACCACCATCATCCTCGTTACCCACGACATGGAGGAGGCGGTCCACATGGGCGACAAGATCGCCGTCATGGATGCCGGAAAGCTGGTGCAATACGCCAAGCCGGAAGAGATCCTGGCGCGGCCGGCGAACGCCTTCGTCGAAACCCTGGTCGGCGCCAGCGAAAAGCCGTTCCGGCTCTTGTCGCTCGGCCGCGTGCGCGACGCCGTGGAAAAGGGGACTGCCGAAGGCGAGGCGATCCCAGGCGACGCCAGCCAGCGCGACGCGCTGGCCGAGCTTCTGTGGTCGGGCCGGCCGGCGCTGCCGGTCAAGGGCGAAGACGGCAAGCTGCTCGGCCGCGTCACCGTCGACGGGCTGGTGAAGCGCGCGGCGAGGCCGGCATGAAAGGGGCCGGTCTAAAAGCCTGGCTGCCTTCGCTGCTCAGGCTTGCCCTGGTGGTGCTTCTCATAGCCTTCGTCACCAATCCCGGCTGGTTCGAGCCGCTGTTGAAGCCGCTGACCGAAAACAATGCGCCGGCGATCTACAATCAGGGCAGCCTGCTGACGCTGACCCTGCTGCATCTCAGGACCGTGCTGATCGCTACCGTCGCCGCTGCCATCGTTGCCGTGGCGCTTGCCATCCTGGTGACCAGGCCGGCGGGCGCCGAATTCCTGCCGCTGTCGCGCAGTCTGGTCAATATCGGCCAGACCTTTCCGCCGGTGGCGGTGCTGGCGCTGGCGGTGCCCGCCGTCGGTTTCGGCGAGAAGCCGACGCTGATTGCGCTGTTCCTCTACGGCCTGCTGCCGATCTTCGAGAACGCGCTGACCGGCCTCACAACGCTGCCGGGCAACATCATGGAGGCCGCGCGCGGCGCCGGCATGACGGGCTGGCAAAGACTGGTCAAGGTCGAATTGCCGCTGAGCGCCGCGATCATTCTGGGCGGAATAAGGCTGTCGGTGGTGATCAGCCTGGCCACGGCGACGATCGGCTCGACGGTTGCCGCCAAGACGCTGGGCGAGGTGATCATCGCCGGCCTGCTATCCAACAATCTCGCCTTCGTCCTGCAAGGCGGCCTGATCGTCGCGGCGCTGGCGGTGCTGATCTATGACGGACTGTCCGCCATCGAGCGCTACACCGCGCGCAAGATGGGGCAGGAGACTGGCGACTGACCTTCGCTGGACTGCGGGCAAAGCATTGACTGACGCGGCGTCATTTCAATCGATCTAATAGCAGGGCATCGGCAATGGGAATGTTGTGGCCTAAACCTTTTGGCTGAAAGCGGGGCAAAAACCGAACAATATCTTGACGTTCCGAGCCCTGTTTCGCATACACCGCTGCGAAGGACGGATTCCGCCTAGGCTTATCCGCTCCCCGCACCAACGGCCCAGGGAGGGGTTCTTTTGGGCCATCAATCGAGGAAAATTCGGCAATGACCATCATTTCTGCCGTCATCGCCTGCGGCTTGCTTTCAATCCTTTACGCCATCTGGGCGACACGATCGGTTCTTGCAGCCGATCAGGGCAATGCACGCATGCAGGAAATCTCCGCCGCCATCCGCGAAGGCGCGCAGGCCTATCTGGCGCGCCAGTACACCACCATCGCCATCGTCGGCGTGGTCGTGCTCGTGCTCGCCTGGTGGCTGCTCTCGATCACCGCCGCGGTCGGCTTCCTGATCGGCGCCGTGCTTTCGGGCGCCGCCGGTTTCATCGGCATGCACGTCTCGGTGCGCGCCAATGTGCGCACCGCGCAGGCGGCGTCCAACAGCCTCGCCGCCGGTCTCGACATCGCCTTCAAGTCGGGCGCCATCACCGGTATGCTGGTGGCTGGCCTGGCGCTGCTCGGCGTGTCGATTTACTACTATATTCTGACCGGCCCGATGGGCCTGCAGCCCAATGACCGCATCGTCATCGATGCGCTGGTTTCGCTCGGCTTCGGCGCTTCGCTGATCTCGATCTTCGCCCGTCTGGGCGGCGGCATCTTCACCAAGGGCGCCGACGTCGGCGGCGATCTCGTGGGCAAGGTCGAAGCCGGTATTCCCGAAGACGATCCGCGCAACCCGGCCACCATCGCCGACAATGTCGGCGATAATGTCGGTGATTGCGCCGGCATGGCCGCCGACCTCTTCGAGACCTATGCGGTGACCGTCGTTGCCACCATGGTGCTGGCTGCCATCTTCTTCGGCGGAACCGCCGCTCTGGGTGCGGCGATGCTCTATCCGCTCGCCATCTGCGGCGCCTGTATCCTGACCTCGATCGTCGGCACCTTCTTCGTCAAGCTCGGTTCCAACGGCTCGATCATGGGCGCCCTCTACAAAGGCCTGATCGTCACCGGCCTGCTGTCGATCGTCGGTCTCGGTGTCGCTACCTCGGCAACCGTCGGCTGGGGCGAGGTCGGCACCGTCGCCGGCATGACCATCATCGGCAAGAACCTGTTCATCTGCGGCCTGATCGGTCTCGTTGTGACCGGTCTTATCGTGGTGATCACCGAATACTATACCGGCACCAACAAGCGCCCGGTGAACTCCATCGCCCAGGCCTCGGTGACCGGTCACGGCACCAACGTCATCCAGGGACTTGCGGTGTCGCTCGAATCGACCGCACTGCCGGCAATCGTCATCGTCGGCGGCATCATCTCGACCTACCAGCTCGCCGGCCTGTTCGGCACGGCGATCGCGGTCACCACCATGCTCGGCCTTGCCGGCATGATCGTCGCCCTCGACGCCTTCGGCCCGGTCACCGACAATGCCGGCGGCATTGCCGAAATGGCCGGCCTACCCAAGGAAGTGCGCCACTCCACCGACGCGCTCGACGCGGTCGGCAACACCACCAAGGCGGTGACCAAGGGCTATGCCATCGGTTCGGCCGGCCTCGGCGCGCTGGTGCTGTTTGCGGCCTATTCGAACGATTTGAAGTTCTTTGCCGCCAATGGCGACAAATATCCGTACTTCCAGGGCATGGGCGATGTCTCCTTCGACCTCTCCAATCCCTACGTCGTAGCCGGCCTGATCTTCGGCGGTCTGATCCCGTATCTGTTCGGCGGCATCGCCATGACGGCGGTCGGCCGTGCGGCCGGCGCCATCGTCGAGGAAGTGCGCAAGCAGTTCCGCGAGGATCCGGGCATCATGGCCGGCACCTCCAAGCCGAACTATGCCCGGGCCGTCGACCTTCTGACCAAGGCGGCGATCCGGGAAATGATCATCCCCTCGCTGCTGCCGGTGCTGGCGCCGCTCGTCGTCTATTTCGGCGTGCAGCTGATCTCGGGCTCCAAGGCGTCCGCCTTTGCGGCACTCGGCGCCTCGTTGCTCGGCGTCATCGTCAACGGCCTGTTCGTCGCCATCTCGATGACTTCGGGCGGCGGCGCCTGGGACAATGCCAAGAAGTCGTTCGAGGACGGTTTTGTCGACAAGGACGGCGTCAAGCACCTCAAGGGGTCCGAAGCGCACAAGGCTTCGGTCACCGGCGACACGGTTGGCGATCCCTACAAGGACACCGCCGGCCCGGCGGTCAACCCGGCAATCAAGATCACCAACATCGTGGCGCTTCTGCTGCTGGCCGTGCTCGCGCACGGCTGAGGCAAAGCCACTGATTCAAGAAAAAACCCGCGGAGCGATCCCGCGGGTTTTTGTTTGAGATTCATGCGGGGGTCTGTTCAGACCTCACCCGGCTCGCTGCCGGCATCGCCACGCTTGCTGTAGCGATCGAGCAATTCGCTCACGCCAGGCTCGCGCTCAGGCATCGGCGCCAGGCCACGCAGGCGCCGCAGCTTGGCGACGAAAGCGCCTCGCTTGTACTTGCGGCGGAAGGCGCGGGCGCGGGGATGGATGCCAAGAGCCGCCATCAGCCTGCGCCTGAGATAACTCGATGCCGCCAGGCGAATGGGTTCGCCCGCGCAGCCAAGGATTTTCACGCGCAAGGCGTCCGGCGTCTGCATGGCGTCCAGAAGATCCTTCTGTTCCTGCGCATTGTCGCCGAGATAGGAGCCCTTGCGTATGCCGGAATGCAGCTTGATCACGGTGAGGTGCGGCATCGTCGCGATCACCGCGCCCTTTCGCCATGCCCGAAACAGCCAGTCCTGCGAGCTTTCGCAAAAGCACTGGCTGGCGGGTCGCCAAGGTCCGAGCAGGCTGAACGAAGCGCGGCGAAACATGTGTGCCGAGCCAAATCCTTCCGTCGTGACGGGGTCGTAAAAACCATCCTTGCCGATCCCGAAGATCGAATTGACAGGATTGCCGGCCGCCGACGGCGGCTGGATGACGGCACCGCGCGCCAGCACCACGTCGGCGCCCGAGGCGTCGATCCAGCCGGTCATCGCCGCCAAATGGTCGGGAAACCACAGATCGTCGTGGTTGAGCAAGGCGACGAAGCGGCCACGCGCCCTGGCAAAGCCGATATTGTTGGGACCGGACTGTTCGCCGAAATTGACAGGAAGATCGATGTAGACGATGCGGGCATCGTCAAATTCAGCGACAACGGCCGCCGTATCCGGCCTGCAACCGTCGCCAATGACCAAGGCTTCCCAGTCTTGCAACGTCTGGCGCATGACGCTGGTCAATGCCTGCCGCAGTGCTGCCGGCCGGTTGTGCGTCGCGATCACGATCGAAACCAGCGGTTCGCCGCCGGCCTGATCGCGCTGCGCCGATGCTTCCACGCTACACCAGTCTGTAGGGAATGTGGTCGGTGTCTGGCGGCAGGCGCCAATGGTCGGGCTGATCGTAGGCATAGGCCTTGTCGACGAGGTTGAGCAGCACCGCCGTCTCCGCTCCGAGCGAAACAACACCGTGCCATATTCCGGGTGGAATGATGACGACCGCCGGGCGCAACGGGCCGATAATCTTGTGCCAGACGGCGCCGAAGGTCGGCGAGGCCTTGCGTCCGTCAAACAGCGAAATGCGAACGCTGCCGACGCAGCAGAACAGCCGGTCGGTCGTCACCGCATGGGCATGCCAGCCCGTCACCGCGCCGGGATACAAGGTGCGTTGGAAGACCTGGCCGACCGGCTCCGAATCGAGCTCCCACTCCTGGCGAAAGATCTCGGTCAGATAGCCGGTGGAGGTTGCGACCGGCCTGATCTCCTTGACCCTCACGCCATCGATCGTCACCGGCTCGATGGGCATCCAGTCAGGCGTGACCACTTGGCTGTCAGCCGTTCCGGTCGCCATCCAGCCTGTCGGTTTTGTCCGGGTTTTTTCCGGCACGGATGCTCCTCCCAATTCAGCGTGATGCGCCATTGGCCAGCACGGTCTGATACGAATTTGACCGGTCGCTGGCAAGTACGCGTCAAGATTGCTGATGGGTTTCGACCTCACGGCACTTGATGTTTCCGACGCAATCGGAGGGCCGCATTGCCCAAAACATCGTTCCATCCTACCCAAGCCCGGACCGTCCGCCTGCTTTAATACCCCGGCCATTGGCCAGGACATTGCAATAGGCGCGGTGTCGGGCTCGCCTCTGCGGCGATTTTGGCCAGGGAAACGACATTCGGGCAGGGAAAAGACATGGACATTTTCTTGATGGCGGCTTCGCTTGCGCTGGCTGGAATTATTGCCGGCATCTACGTCTCGGGCGTAATCCACGATTTTCGCATCGATGATCTTACCGCCGGCCAGTACATGGCCATGCATCAGATGCGCGACCGGACGTTTACCCGGGTGATGCCGTTCGTCAGGCTGACGACGCTGGTGCTGATCGCGGCGATGGCGATGTTTGCGGTCGATGCCGGCCTGCCGCGCATCCTGACCATCGTCGCCGCGGCGCTGGTGGTGATCGACATTGGCTTCACCGTCAGCCGTCAGGTGCCGCTCAACAAACAGGTGCAGAGCTGGACGCCGGTGACCATCCCCGATGATTGGGCGCAGACGCGCGACAGCTGGGCGGCCAACCACAATTTGCGCCTAGTGCTTGGACTGGCCGAATACGCCTGCCTGTTTGCCGCGGTCATCCTGACGCTCAGCCGGTGATTCAGTTTTTACGGAACGCCGCGGCATGGGTCGGCACTTCTGCCGGCCGCCGCCGTTGAAAACAGGAGTATTGCCATGCTGCATCACGCTTCATTCAACGCCCGCGATCCGCAGGCCGTCGCCAGCGTCCTTGCCGAAATGCTTGTCGCCACCGCGGTTCGTGCGCCGTCGCCGCCATTTCCTGAGGGGGCATGGTTTGTCTGCCTCGGCGACGATTTCGGCTCGCTGATCGAAATCCTGCCGTGCGGCACGGTTCTGGACCAGCAAGCGCCGCTCGGCATCGGCTTCGACCCGAACATGCGCCTGCGCTCCGGCTCGCATGTGCTGCTCAGCACGCCCAATTCGACCGAAACCATCCAGGGCATTGCCGCCCGCATGGGCTGGCATAGCGAGCTGATCGATGCCCGCCTGTTCAAGGTGCTCAAGGTCTGGGTCGAGGACGAAACCCTGGTCGAATTCCTGACGCCCGAGATCGCACCGCTATACCGCGCGACATTCGCCTGGGGCGGCATGGCGACACTCGACGCCAAGCTGCGCGAGCTGGAGAGCCAGATGGCGGCAGCGCTTGCCGCCAAGGCGGCGAACCAGTCGGGCCGCAAGGATGAGCAACTGGCCGATACGATGAGTCCGTGAGCCCCGACGCCTTCCGATGAGAGCTCCTGGACGGCCGCCGAGGTCAACCGGCGCCGGTGTTGTCGCCGGCTTCCGCCTTCAGCCAGTTGATGAACGATCTGGCAGGCTCCCAGGCGGAGATGGACGGGTGGACGACGACGTAGTGGTTCCAGTTCGTCGGTATGTCCGTCGTCAGGAGGCGGACGAGCCTGCCGGTCCGCAAATCGCTCTCGACCAGCGACTTCCTCGCGATAGCGACGCCCAGACCGCTCGCCGCCGCTTCGACCGCCAACAAGGTGCCATTCAGATTCATGCCGTCGCCAACCGTATCCAGCGGCAGATTGTTTCTCTCGAACCAGTGGCGCCAATTGGCGCCGCTCTCGTCATTTTCGGCCGTCGTGTCGAGGATGCGGAACAGTCGCAGCACATCGTGCTGGTCTCTGACCGGGCCGTTGGCGGCGAGATAGTCGGGACTGACGACAGGAAAGATCGCATCTGCCATCAGCCATTCGGTCTCGACGGCCGGATAGTGTCCGCCGCCGAAACGCAATGCGATGTCGACTGTTCGCTGCGAAAGGTCGACGACTGCAAGATCCGCATTGATGTCGATCTCTGTTTCGGGATGCTTTTTGCGAAACCTGTGCAGACGCGGGGCCAGCCAGCGCACGGCATGCGAAGGAATGGCGGTGACCCTCAGCCTCGTGCGCTCGTTGCGCGCGACACTCGCGATCGTGCTCTGGATTTCCAGCAGTGCGCGTCGCACGCCCGCGGACAATCTTTCGCCTTCAAGCGTTAGTTCGACGCGGCGGACATGGCGGGTGAACAGAAGCACGCCGAGATCGGCTTCGAGATCGGCGATGCGGTGGCTGAGCGCGCTTGGGGTAACATTCAGCTCATCGCCGGCGCGCTTGAAGCTGCCCAGCCGGGCAATGACCTCGAAAGCACGAATGGATTCCAGTTGTGGAAGCCGTCTTGTCATTTGCCGTTACCCGATCCCGCCCATGGGTTCCTTAGCATGAATGAACAAAGCTCATCCATAGCTTCGTAAATAGTCTTTTGTCCAAGTGCGCAAATCATTGTAGCCATCCACTGCCCCCCGATTGCCGCCGTCGGATGAGAGGCCGTTCATGGAACGAGCCTCGACTTACGAACGACAGTGAAATGAAGACAATCGCTTGGGAGTACCCCATGACTATTCGACCCCCCGAGTTTGCGCATGCGCGCTTTTCGACCGCCATGTGGCCGCGAGCGGAATGGCGAAACGTCTATTGCGACCTGTTGCGCCGGATGGTGACCGACATGGATTTTAACGTCACGGAGGAAAAGCTCTCCGTCGACGCGACCATCCTGCGGCTGCCGGGCGTCGGCATTGCCGAATCGAGGACCACCGCCTTCCGCACCATCCGTTCCCGCGCCGTGGCCAAGGGGACCGATGATTACATTTTCTTCATGTGTCTGGAGGGCGCTGCCACCTTCTCGCATCTCGGCCGCGAGGCCAGCATCGAGGCCGGCCAGGCAATCCTTCTGTCCTCCTCTGATCCGCATGTGATCGAGCGGGCGATGTCGCATCATCTCTTCATCACCATCCCCAAGGCAGCGTTCGGGCCCATGGCTGCGAATGCGGATGCCGCCCTGATGACGCCGATGTCATGCGTGGGCGAAAAGTTCTTGCTGCTGACCAGCTATGTCCGTCTGCTGATGCAGGAGCCGAACCTGGCCGCGTCCGAATTGCGCTGGCTTGCCGCCAAGCACATACAGGACCTTGTCGCGGTCGTGGTCGGGGCAACGCAGGACGCCACCGAGATCGCCGCAGGCCGCGGCATACGCGCCGCGCGGCTGCGCGCCATCAAAGCCGATATCGAAAGCAATCTGGCTTCCGGCGATGTCGGGTCCGACGCGCTGGCCGGGCGCCACCGCGTCAGCGCGCGCTATATCAGAAAGCTGTTCGAGGGTGAGGGTACCTCGCTGTCGCAGTTCGTGCTTGGCCGGCGGCTGGCGCTGGTTTGCAGCAAGCTATCCGACCTGCGCCTGGCACACCGCACCATCGGCGCCATCGCCTTCGACGCCGGCTTCGGCGATCTCTCGACCTTCAACCACGCCTTCCGCCGGCATTTCGGCATGACGCCTTCGGAAGCGCGGCAGAGTGCGGCTGTGCACCGCGCCTCGCTGGAGCCCGGCGGCCGAACAGGCCACGCGCGGCAAAGCGCGACGGGTGTTGCGGCCGCATGACCTCAAAACAAAAGCCCGCAGGATCGCTCCCGCGGGCTTTTGGTCGCCTGAGAAGGTGTCGCTTCGGGGGAAGCAAAAATCTGAGGAAGGCGGTCGCTTCTTAGGCGCCGCCGCCAGGAATGGGGGGCGCCAGTTTGCTGGCGCCTTTGATGATCTGGCTGAGGAAGTTCTGGTCCTTGCCGCCGGTCGGCGTGGTGCGCGAGATGAAGTCGAAAATCTTGCCGTCCTTCAGACCGTAATTGGCAATCTGGGTGACGCGCCCGTCCTCGCCAAAATAGACCGCGAGCACTTTCTGGTCGACCAGGCGCGGCTTGTCGAAAGCGACATAGCGCTTGCGCGTCTGCGAAATGTAATAGAACGCCTCATTGTCGAAGGTGGCTTTCGTCGATGGCGTGCCGAGCGCCAGAAGCACCTGTTCGCGGCTGGAGCCCACCGGCACCGAATCGACCGCCTGCTGGTCGATAACATAGCCCTGCGTCAGCGTCTCGCTAGGGTTAAGGTCGCCGAACATCTTGGACGAATTGCAGCCCGACAGCGCGGAAGCCACCAGCACCAGCGAAACCGCGGCGGTGGCCCCAGGCAGAAAAGTCGACTTGAATTTCAGCGCGCGCAACAACAACTCCATTAGCTGGCCGCAACTTGCGCTGGGCGGCAAAACCGGTAAACCAGCTTGCTTGCCGATGCAACAAGGCCCATTCAAACAATCGGTCCCCAGGAGACCACCCTCAATGTTCCAGCGCCTTTTTGGCCGCGAACGCAACGCCAACCGCGCTATCACCGAGGCGCTTTACGCACAAATCGTGGCGGCGGCGCGGCAGACCGTGTTTTATTCCCACTGGAATGTGCCGGATACGCCGCTCGGCCGTTTCGAGATGCTGTCGCTGCATATGTTCCTGTTTCAGCACCGGCTCCGCGGCGAAGAGGGCGTCGCGCATGAGGTCGCGCAGGTGCTGATCGACGAGTTCTTTCTCGATGTCGAGCATTCGCTGCGGGAACTGGGCGTTGGCGATGTCGGCGTGCCCAAGCGCATGAAGAGGCTGGCCAAAATGTTCTACGGCCGTACCGCCGCCTATGACGACGCGCTGGAACGCAGCGACCGCGACGCGCTTGCTGCCGCCCTGGCGCGCAATGTCAGACCCGATGCCGGCGCCTGGCCGCAAGCCTTGCCGCTGGCGTCCTATGTAATCGATGCCGCAAGGCAGCTTGAAGCACAGCCGTCCGAATCGATCGTTTCCGGTGCCGTGGCGTTTCCCGTCGCGAAAGCGGAGTGAGGAGGGGAGACCAAGATGAAACATGTGGACACGCCTAGCCCGGTCTCATTTGCGGCCAATGTCGGCCGCCTGCCGCACAAAGGTTTGCAGGTGGTGATCGACGCCGACGCCGCGCAGCGCGCAATGCTTGCGCGCGAGCACGAGCTGCTTTCGGTCGAAAACTACCGTGCTGAGCTTTTGGTGGCGCCGTGGAAGCGCAATGGCGTCAAGGTCAGCGGCCGCGTCGAGGCTGATATCACCCAGGCCTGCATCGTCACCCTTGAGCCGGTCGCGGCCCATATCGACGAGGAGGTCGAGGCGCTGTTCTTGCCCGAACAATCCAAACTCGGACGGCAAGATTTCGAAGGCGGCGGCGAGATCCTGCTCGACGCCGACGGGCCAGACGGCCCGGAAACATTCTCCGGCGACACGATCGACGTCGGCGCGCTCGCCGAACAGTTCTTCGGGCTGGCGATCGATCCCTATCCGCGCAAGGCAGGCGCCTCTCTCGATGCCGCCGGCCCGGACGAGCCCGTCGAGAATGAATTCCAGCAAAAGCTGCGATCCTTGCTTGGAAAATCCTAAAACACGAAGAGATCGGAGAAAAGCCGGTTGTGCGGCTGCCCAAAACCGCTATTTTCGCCGAACCTTCGCGAGCCCCCGAATTTCGCGAGTTTCGTATTTCTTTCGCGGGCCATGTGCCCTGGCCCAAGCTAGTGAGATAAAGACCGCGTGATCAGGATTTCCATCGATGCCATGGGTGGCGATCACGGGCCAAACGTGGTCATCCCGGCACTCATGACGGTCGCCGTCAGGCGTCCCGACATCCGCTTCGTCATATATGGGCGCGAGGAATTGGTGCGCCCCGAACTCGCCAAATTTCCCAAACTGGCCGAGGTCAGCGAGTTCCACCATTGCGAAGTCGCGGTCAGGATGGACGACAAGCCGAGCCAGGCGCTGCGCCACGGCCGCTGGAAGTCGTCGATGTGGAAGGCTGTCGAAGCAGTCAAGAGTGGCAGCGCGCAGGCCTGCATTTCGGCCGGCAATACCGGCGCGCTGATGGCGATGTCGAAATTCTGCCTGCGCACGATGGCGACCATCGATCGTCCGGCGATCGCGGCGATCTGGCCCACGATGCGCGGCGAGAGCGTGGTGCTGGATGTCGGCGCCACCATCGGCGCCGATGCGCACCAGCTGATCGACTTTGCCATTCTCGGCACCGGCATGGCGCGCTCGGTGTTCGGCATCGACCGGCCGAAAGTCGGCCTGCTCAATGTGGGCGTCGAGGAGATCAAGGGTCAGGAAGAGGTCAAGGAAGCCGGGCGCATGCTGCGCGAGGCCAACATGGCCTCGATGAATTATCATGGCTTCGTCGAGGGTGACGACATCGGCAAGGGCACGGTCGACGTGGTCGTCACCGAAGGATTTGCCGGCAACATCGCGCTCAAGACGGCAGAAGGCACTGTGCGCCAGATCTCAGGCTATCTGCGCGCCGCGATGAACCGCACGCTGATGGCTAGGATCGGCTATGTCTTCGCCAAGGGCGCTTTTGACCGCCTGCGCGAAAAGCTCGATCCGGGCCGCTCCAATGGCGGCGTTTTCCTGGGTCTGAACGGCATCGTGGTAAAGAGCCATGGCGGCGCCGATTCGGACGGTTTCGCGGCGGCCATCGAGCTTGGCTACGACATGGTGCGCAACAATCTGATCGACCGCATCGAGGCCGATCTCGACCTGTTCCATGCGCGCAACCCGCATGCCCAGGCAAACAGGAAATCCGACGCCACCGTCGACGAAAAGGAATAGGAAAGAGCTTTGATCAGATCAGTCGTGCGCGGCACCGGTGCTGCGCTGCCCCGCCGCATCATGAAGAATGCCGATTTCGAAGGCATGGTCGAGACCTCGGACGAGTGGATCGCCCAGCGCACCGGCATCCGCCAGCGCCATATCGCCGCCGATGACGAGACGACGGCGTCGCTGGGCGAGGCGGCGGCGCGCGCAGCGCTCGACAATGCTGGTCTTACGCCTGCCGACATCGACCTGATCGTGCTGGCGACCTCGACGCCCAACAACACCTTTCCGGCGACCGCCGTCGAGATCCAGAACCGGCTCGGCATGCATCACGGCTTTGCCTTCGACCTGCAGGCGGTGTGCTCGGGCTTCGTCTATGCGGTGACCACCGCCGACCTCTACATCAGAGGCGGCCTCGCCAAGCGCGTGCTGGTGATCGGCGCGGAGACCTTTTCGCGCATCCTCGACTGGAGCGACCGCTCGACCTGCGTGTTGTTCGGCGACGGCGCCGGCGCGCTGGTGCTGGAAGCGGATGAGGGCACCGGCGGCATTGCCGACCGTGGCGTGCTGGCGATGAGTCTGCGCTCCGACGGCGCCCACAAGGACAAGCTTTTCGTCGATGGCGGTCCCTCGACCACCGGCACGGTCGGCCATCTCAGGATGGAAGGCCGCGAAGTGTTCAAGCACGCCGTCGGCATGATCACCGACGTCATCGAGGCGACGTTTTCGCAGGCCGGCATAACCGCCGACAACCTCGACTGGTTCGTGCCGCATCAGGCCAATAAACGCATTATTGACGCTTCGGCCAAGAAGCTCGGGATTGCTGAGCAAAAGGTGGTGGTCACCGTCGATTTGCACGGTAACACCTCGGCTGCTTCCGTGCCGCTGGCGCTTTCGGTGGCCGTCGCCGACGGTCGCATCAAGAAGGGTGATCTCGTGCTCCTGGAAGCGATGGGCGGCGGCTTCACCTGGGGCGCGGTTCTCGTTCGCTGGTAAGTGCCGAACGGTCCGGTTTCGGTCCTTGACCTTGCCGGATCAATTACTTAGGCTCTGCCTTTACCTGTATCGATTTATGTTTTTTGAACTGATGGGACGGTCGCATGGGGGGAAAGACACTTACGCGCGCCGACCTTGCCGAAGCTGTTTACCGTAAGGTCGGCTTGTCACGCACTGAATCGGCAGAACTCGTCGAAGCGGTGCTGGACGAAATCTGTGAAGCCATCGTACGCGGCGAGACGGTGAAGCTGTCGTCCTTCGCCACCTTCCACGTCCGTTCCAAGAACGAACGCATCGGCCGCAATCCCAAGACCGGCGAGGAAGTGCCGATCCTGCCGCGCCGGGTGATGACCTTCAAGTCGTCGAACGTGCTGAAAAGCCGTATCCTGCGCTCGCACCAGAACAGCAAGGCCAAGGGCGGCAAATAGGTTCTGCCGCAGGCTTCGGTTGAAAACGCCGGGCCGTTTTGACGCCGGGCTTGAATATTGTTTCATAAACCGCTGAAATGATGCCCGATTCGGCAGACTGGGCCGGATCGTCGTCCAGCGTGAGGATTTCGCCCATGGACAAGAGCCCCGACGCTTTCCGCACCATCAGCGAGGTCGCGGAGGATCTGGATCTGCCGCAGCACGTGCTGCGCTTCTGGGAAACCCGTTTCAACCAGATCAAGCCGATGAAGCGCGGCGGCGGCCGCCGCTACTACCGGCCGCAGGATGTCGAACTGATCAAGGGCATCCGCCACATGCTCTACGACCAAGGTTACACGATCAAGGGCGTGCAGAAACTGCTGCGCGAGAACGGCAACCATTTCCTGGTCGCGATCGGCAATGGCGACATGGCTGCCGTCGAAGCGATCTCGCAGCGCAGGCAGGCCGATCAGGTGCCGCTGACTCCGGCCGCCCAGCCTCGCGGCATGGATGACGAGATGCTGGTCGGCCAGCCCAAGGTAAAACCCAGCCGCCGCTTTTTCGGCCTGGGCAAGACCGAGGAGGAAGGTCCGGTCCAGCCCGGCGCGTCGAAACTATCGCGCGACAACCGGGCCTTGCTGCAGGAGGCGCTGTTTGACCTCCTGGAGTGCAAGCGTCTGCTCGACCAGGTGCGCTAACCTTTCCGCTGCCTCGGGCAAGCAGACCGGAACCGGTTCTGCGGCCATGCGTTTGGCCTTCTCTCAAAAAGAAGGAAAACAATCATGGTATCGCTTTCGACCCTCTCCGATCTCGATCTCGAAAAGCAGGTCGCGACCCTTTCCAAAGAGCTCGCCGCGTTGCGCAAAGTCGTGGCCAAACGCGGCGGTGCTTACTACGAGGACGGGCGCGATGCCGCTTCGGACTATTATGGGCAGCTTGCCGACCTTGTCAGCGATGCGCTGCCGGCGATCAGGAAGCAGGGCAGGGCGATCGAAAAGACGGCGCGCGATCGTCCGGCAACAGCCGCTGCTGTTGGGTTGGTCGTGGTCGGCCTTCTCGCCAGCCTGTTGCTCAGCCGGCGCTAAAACAATTCACGAAAACAAAAAGAAAATGGCGGCCGTCCCGCGGACGGCCGCCATTTCCCTGATCTGCGGCCGATTACTTGGCGAGCTTGATCTTGGCCTGCGGCGAAACCTGCGCGGTCTGGCTGCACTTGCCATAGACAGTGCCATTCTTGTCCGTGGCGTCGGTATAGGTGCCTTTGCACTCGATCGAGAGCACCAGGCAATGACCGGAGCCCTTGCAAACCGCGCCGCCGTCGCCCGTGGGATGCGTGCCGTTGGCGAAAGCCGAGGTCGGAACGGAAGCCGAACCGAAGGCCGAGACGACGAAAGCCGCGGCGAGCGTGATGCGCTTGAAGTTGGTCATTTGAGCATTTCCTTCTCTGGATCGAGGATCGCCACCATGGCGTCCTTCTGTGTTGGGATCGCCTTATCGGCGTCCATGCCGGGTTAGTGCGGCCTCCAAAGCAAAGGTTCATGCGTGGTTCGAATTTTCTCCGCATTTTTTTGCGACGTCGATTTTTAGCCTTCGCCAACTGACGGCGCCTGGCGGGGCCGGGCGGGCATCGATCATGCATTTCGCGTGAAGGGCGCTGACGTAGCAGCGCGGCATCCCATGCGAAGGTCACACCGTGGCGTGCCCAAATGGCCGGCCAAGACCGAGTCCGCGCCCGGCTCTTGTCAGGTGGCGGCAGCAGTCATTGCCGCCACTTGGCACCGCGCTTTCTGCCACTCCCGGCTGCGACTATAACGCCAGTCCAAAGGTACCGGCGGAGGAGACGGGCGTGGTCGCAAATTACATCGACGAGTTCATCATGTTCTGCGCTGGGCTGTGGATGACAGGCGTTGGTTTTGGGCTGCTCCAAAGTCCTTTTCAGGCCCAGCAAGGTCAGCAGCCATGGTGGCTGCAGGTCGCGAAGCATTTCAAATGGATGGGGCCGCTTTTGATTTTGATCGCAATAGTGCTCGCGTTCGCGGCGCCGTCCTAGCGGGTTCGACGGCATTGAGAGACCTGGGGTGTCCTGCAACTGGCAACCTGTGGTTGCTCGCGTTCTGGCGCATCGGCGCCATCGAATCCTGCCTTCAGCTTTTCCACGTGTCGCCTGGCAAAAACCAACGGGAAGGCGGCCTTGGCGAGGACTCCAGGGCCAGCCTTCCCGTTGGGCAAGTCGGCCGTGTCAGGCCTTCTTGGCCTCCACCTTGTGGTGGTGGTGGTGGTGATGGTGACGGCGGTGATGCTTGTTGTGATGATGATGATGGTGATGCTTCTTGTGCAGCGATGCTGCGTCGGCGCTGCTGGCGCCGATGAGCGGCAGAGAGACAGCCAGGGCAAAAGCCAGCCCGAGAGCCGACAGGAGGGACTTCTTCATGACTTCGTTTCCTTTTCTGCGCGGGCTGAATTTGACCGTCACCGAGCAAGATCGGTCCCGGTGAACCCCGCAGTCATGACTATCGCCTCCGAACTTTTCGACAGTTTTTCCGGACTGTAGAATTTTGTTTCTGGATTGTGTCTGGCGGCTTCGTCGGCAACTTACATCGGCGGAATGACGCCGTTGGTGCCGACAACGACCCGGCCCGCGGTCAGCTTGCCGTCGCTGCCGCGCTCGGCGTTGACGAACACCACAGCGCCAGGCTTGAGGTCGGCGGGCGTCGCCGGCGCGAAGGTCACCACCGGCGTCGTCTGCGGGATCGCGATCTGCTTTTTCTGGCCATTGTCGTAGGTCAGCGTCACCGTGCGACCTGCAATCTCGGTGACATCGGCGACCGTGCCGTTGGTCATCCGGCTGTTGGGCTCGAGATCCCACGGGCGGTCGCCTTCGCCGGCGCCCTTCAGCGCGGCCGGGAAGATCACCACCTCAAGCGCGCCGCTGCCGCCATCGGCCTTCGAAACAGAGGCAATGCCGAGGAAATCGCCTTGCTTGATATCCCCGGCATCCGCCTTGGCGACGCCGGAAATCTTCCACCCTTCAGCCAGCGCGATGGCGTCGGTAGCGCCTTCGCGGGTCTTCACCGTCAGCGTCGCTCCGGCAAAGGCGGTCACCGTGCCGCGAATGCGCACGGCCTCGGCGGCTTGCGCCGCGACCATGCTCGCGCCAGCGAGGCCTGAAATCGTGGCGAGCACGATGGCTGATGTCTTGAATGTCATGGATCTGATCCTCTTGGGAAAAGCTGGCCCGATGCGGCTGCCAGCAACATCAGGCTAACGCGCGAGCGGCGCAAAACCGCTGAACACTTCGGCCTGCGGCCCTTCAAAAGAACTTGATTGGGAGATCGGGGCGGAGATCCTATATGTGCCCTGGCGCCTGCGGTTTTGACGCCGGTTCACGATGCTGTGACGGTCGGTTTGGGCCTTGGCAAATCGCCGTCAAGCGGGCATTGTCCCGGCTCTCAGGCAACACCCTATCATTTGATCCAAAACTCTTTAGCCCCATGGAGTTGCCAATGCCCCAAACTGCAAAACACGAACCCTTCTCCAGGCTGGCGGCCGACGTTGCGCTCGAGCACCCCGGCCTCAAAGCCATCCGGGAGACAAAGGGATACAGTATTGAAGAGCTTTCCCTGACCTGCGGTCTGTCGACCAGCGAGATTGCCGACATAGAGAGCGGCAAGGACACCGATCCGACGAAACTTCGCCGGATCGCCGCAGCATTGCAATTGCCGGAAACGGCCCTGATCGATGCCCCGGCGCCCACGGCGCCTGTGGAAAACCGGTCCGTTTCATAAACAACGGCCAAGCGTCGTTCAACAAGCCCGCCACGGTTTGCCCTGGCGGGCTCGTTGCATTCGCCCAATGGCGAATGTCATTTCTTGCTCGGATCGTCCGCCGGGTTGACGTAGGTGATCGCGAACGGCCCCTCGCCATGAACCTGGACGATCGTAGCGCTTGTCGTCCAGGCGTAATGGTTCATTCCCTGTGGGGCTACGCCGAAGCCGCCGGCGGTCAGTTCGATGCCCTTGGTCTCGTCGAGCTTGTCGCCCATGCCGATATGAAAATTGCCGGAAATCACCGTCACATATTCCGAGGTGGGATGGTTGTGCGCGGCAATCCTGTAGCCGGCCGGCAGCTTCAACCGCAGCACGTAGATGCCATCCTTCGAGGGGTCCCCGGCGATGACAGTCATGTCCGCGCCGGCGGGCAGGACAGCAGGAGCAGGCCCCCATTTGATGGCGTCCGCGTTCATCGGCATGTCGTCGGCAAGCAGCGGCGCCGGCCCGATAAGCAGCAGCGCCAGAGCCGAGGCGAGCTTGAGCATGATGATCTCTCCAGTTGGTCGTGGGAGCACAGCATCAGCGCCGGCCCTGATCCATTGCGACCTACCAATGCAGCAGCCCGAACACATCTCCCGCACGGGGGATGCGCCTTGCGTTGCCGACATGCGGCGCGACCCGCCTGGCTTGGCATCGCTGCGGCCGTCGAGGGGCGGGGAGGTTGCCGCCGACCGAGCGTGAAGCTATCCAGTGTGAACGCTAACCGTTTTCGAATGGGACAATGCCGAGATGAGCCTTGAATCCGTGCGCGCCTTCCTGGCTGCCCATGCGCCCGATGTCGAAGTGCTCGTCACCGAAGCGAGTTCGGCGACGGTGGCGCTGGCGGCTGAGGCGCATGGCGTGGAGCCGGCGCAGATCGCCAAGACCATCTGCCTCCGCGTCGGCGGTGAGACCATGCTGATCGTGGCCGGCGGCATGTCGAGGCTCGACAACCGCAAATTCAAGGACCGTTTCGGCGGCAAGCCGCGCATGCTTGACGCCGACGAGGTTGTCGCGATTACCAGCCATCCCGTCGGCGGCGTCTGCCCATTCGGCCTGCCGGCGCCGCTGCCGGTCTATTGCGACGTCTCGCTGCGCGCCTTCGATGAAGTCGTGCCCGCGGCCGGCGCCACCAACGCCGCTGTAAGGCTCAGCCCGCAGCGCATGGCACAGATTGTCGGCGCCGAATGGGTTGATGTTTGTCAGTAGGGACGCTTCGGATGATTTTGGGGAAGGAGGACTGGTTTGTGCTTTGAGACGGTCGCAGTGGCCGGGTTCGAACCGACGGCTGAGCCAGCAGGCTGCAAAGTCCGCTCGCTTTCATTTGTCGCGAAACCCTGTAGTTCTTTGGCATCAGTGCATAGGTGGTCGCCGTGAGTATTGCCAAATGGCTAGGGGTGAAAAGCCCGTTTCGGTCCAAGCTGCCACCAAGCGTGACAATCGGACGCCACAGCTATGGCGTGAGCCGCAAGAAGGTATTTGGAACCGCGGGGCACGCTCCGCTGACCATCGGGGCGTTTTGTTCGGTCGCCGGCAACGTCAGCCTTATATGTTCGGGAGGAAGTCACTCCCCTGGGGCCGCAACGACATTCCCGATCTACAGCCGCATGATGGACGCGGCCGATCCAAGTGAAAATGGTGGCAAACCCGGTGGCATTGCCATCGCCAACGATGTCTGGATTGGCCGCTCTGCGATGATCATGCCAGGCGTACACATTGCGGACGGCGCTATCGTTGCTGCTGGCGCGGTTGTAACCAAGGATGTACCGCCATACGCGATCGTTGGCGGCAGCCCGGCCAAACTTATCCGCTATCGGTTTTCGGAGGACGTCATTGCGAAATTGCTGGCGATCCGGTGGTGGGATTGGAGCGACGAAAAGATCAAGCAGGAAGCCCCTTTGCTGACCGGCCCCATCGAGCCATTCATTGAGCGGCACGCCGGCGTGACGTTGTAAGAAACGCATCTTGTTTGCGGGAAGCCCACATCAAAGCCCAGATACGCGGCTCGGATGATCCTTCGCCATTTGATCCATGGACCGCAAAGGCGGGGGCACGTCGTTCGTCAAGTCCCAACGCAAATCCACCTTCTGGGTTCGCCAGAAGGTTCCATTTCGGCAGTGGGCCAACAGTCGCGAGAATTCTCCGTGAACCTTTGTTGCCATGCTTTTGGGATGATGCGGTGCCAGTTGGATCTGTGTCGAGTTGGCTGTTCTTCCTGGAAGCCGTTGGCTCTGAACACAAAGGGCGGGCGCTAGCTGATATGTCTTGTTGGACGCGAAGGTCAATGAATTCGGACTGAACAATGTGAGATCGATCGGCTCCTTCAGGTGTCTTATACGGCCGAGCAGCTTTTGAGCTGCAGCCTTCGAAATGACATAGCCGGCCGTTCCGAGATGTTCGCCCACCAGCCGGCCAACCGCGTAGCCGTTCCCGATGGAGCCAATGCGCCCCAGCCTGACCTGGCCGAACATCGTCTCAAGCTTGACGATATCGGCGTCGCGCGGCACCCAGCCGTCGTTGGACAAAATGGATCCGGCATCGCTTTTGAAAGCGGCGTCGTCCTCAAAGACGGCGCCATATTGATCCGCGCCGTCGGCAATGATCTGCCAGCATTTCCGATGGCTGAGAAAACAAGCTATCTCCGGTCTGGTAAGGCGGCTTGAAACGGGAAAACTCAAAGGATCGTTGCGGGCATCGACCGCTGCAATGCGCTCAAAAGGAACGCCGATCCCTGCGAACTCGGCCGCCATTGTAGCCAGCCGGTCTGCCGACCGATCAAGATTGATCACCAAGCATCTCATGGCTTCGCGTTCCCTCCAAAACGCCTCACGAATTCGTCGGCAGGCAAGTCGAAGGCTGCCTTCTCCTGCTCGATCACCTCGAGTGGCCAATCCCACCAACGGATATTTCGCATCGCCGCGATGGTCTCGTCCGAAAACCGATACCGGATAAGTTTCGCCGGATTGCCTCCGACGATGGCATAAGGCGGCACGTCATTGGTCACCACACTGCCAGCGGCAACTATGGCGCCATCACCTATCGTAACACCAGAAAGAATAATAGCCCTCGTTCCTACCCAGACGTCATTGCCGAGGACGATTGGCCCCTTTGTCCGCAGGTACTCATACATCGTCTTTGTTTTAACGATCCGATCTTGGATTCCGAAGGTCGAGGCTGTTTCTGTCGGATGGTTAGCTTGGCAGACGAACAGGACCTCAGGCGCAATTGAGCAAAAGGTGCCGATTTCAACCGGCGACTGATCAGTGCAATGGAGAAAAGAACTGGGCCGCAAGTTGCTGTGCGAATGCAGACCGACCCTTACGCATCCAGGCAATGTGTTCCGCGCTTTCAGAATGCCAAGCTTACGCAACCGTTCAGTCATTTTCGACATCTGCGTTCCCCCGTGCCTACACCTTCTTCAAAGCTGCATTTGCACTCTAATTCCACACCTAATTCCGCATCCCAAGAGAGTTACCCATGGCTCGCATCACTTGGGCGCTTGCGCATGTCCGGATCGGGCTCACTCCGGAAATTTTCGGGACCCCGCGCTCTGATCATTGGCGATCAAGTCCACGGAACAGGAAGCAACATGCCAAAGCATTGAGTTGTGGGGAAAACTTGGTCGGAGTGGCCGGATTCGAACCGACGACCCCTTGACCCCCAGTCAAGTGCGCTACCGGGCTGCGCTACACTCCGGACCGCGCAAAGCCCTATATTCTCAAGGGTCGGCGCGCAAGGGATAAATTGGCGCATAAGAACAGAAGCCGATCATTGCCGGTGAATTCCGGTGGGGGCCGCCGCCAGGGCAAGTTTCTGCGCGGCGTCCGCTGCAGGTTCTGGGAACTATTGCCACAAAGGGATGCCGCATTCGCCAGCTAAAGCGGGCTGGGCCGCAAAGACCTTGCCGGTTCGCTTCGACAACGCATTCAAAATACGTCGATCGTCGTCGATATGCAGACGCTTGGTTATATGCGCGTTGTCGTAGGCATGTCCGTCCTTAGAGAATGAAACCCCGGCCATCACCACGCGGCGCGCGCCTAAGTACAACGACAAGCCAGCGCCAAGGATGCCGTTGGAGATGTTGAGCTTGCCAACTTCGAGCGCTGAAGTCGCGCACGCGGTTTTGAACATTACGCGCTGTCTTTGCCATTCGGTCAGGAGAGTCAGTGCCTGCCATCCATAGCCCATCTCGCGCAGAATGGCTTCGAAAGCCGAGCGATCCTCTTTCCAATCTACGACGATAGCGGTTTTTGTCGAGCGGTCGGCCAGAACTTCACGAGCTTTGATATCCTCAGGCCGGTCATCTCCGATTTGAGGGCGAAATATAGTGAAGTCAGGGACCCCGAAGCCCCAGCTTTCGGCCAACACTTGAGAGGCATTGACGGTCATCAGCGTGAAGCCGTCTAACGCTCCGCTAGGCGGGCGAGATCCCGGTGCCGAGCCGACCACCAGGGCGTCTCCTGTAATCGCCGGCAAGCCTAATTCAAGCGAAGCGCTGAACGTCTTTATGATCCGCCGCAGGCTGGCCATAGTGTCTACCTTTCGCCCTGTCGCAGAATATCTTCGACTGTCGCTACATCAGCAGGGGTATCCACTGCGACAGAGTCTGAGGACACCGGCACCATGCGGACATCGAAGCCCAATTCGAGGAAGCGCAAAATCTCTATGTCCTCGATCTGCTCCAAACCTGTTTTTCCCTTGGCGCCGCGGAATGCCCTCAACGCTTCGGGCGTAAATGCATAGATGCATATCTGGCGCCAAGCCTTCTTGAACTGAAACGCCTTGCTGGTCGGGATGGCAGCCCTCGACATGTAGAGCAGACGTCCATCTGGGCGCATCACTACCTTTGGGATTGAAGGGCTGCGGAATCTCTCCTCAGTATCTATGGGGCAAACGCCATTCAGAACTTCGCCCGGATTAGCCTCTGCGGCATCCAGAATCAGTTGAATGTCGCGAGGGTTGAAGAGCGGCTCGTCCCCTTGGACGTTGATATAAAGGTCTGCTGCGACACTGTCGGCGACCTCGGCAACGCGGTCGGTGCCCGTCGGGCAATCCGGAGAAGTCATCAGCGTGCGGATGCCGACGCCCACGCAATGTTGGTAAATGCGCTCGTCATCGGTCGCCACATAGATATGTTCGGCAGGAAAGCCCAAAGCGCATCGCCGATAAGTTCGCTCGATCATGGGGACGCCAGCTAATTCTATCATCGGTTTGCCTGGCAATCGGCCGGATTGATAGCGAGCCGGAATGACGATCACGGCGTTCATTGATTCCCCCCAGTTATGTCGCTCTTCGTAGTTCGGGAACGACACAAGCAAACTAAATTTGTCTTACAGCGCAACCGTCGTCGCCGGTCGAATGCAAAAACATTGACGTAAGCATAGAAAATCTTCTCGGCTTCTGCCACCATACTACTATTGAAGGAATAGCGGTTCTCGGCCGTCGTGTTTACCCCTTGACCGTCGTCCTTCAAGACGTGCAAGGAGCGGTGGAACGCGGTGATCTCATTGCTCTTGTCGGCCACCGCCTCTTGGCGCCAAGCACGAGGCGGGCGGTGGTGAGCCCGACCAAGTGCAGTGGAGCCTTGCCGGCTTTGATCGTGGCTGCGCCGTGAAGTCTTGCCGTCGATTGCAACGAAGTCCGGCTATTGGCTTGTCGTTGCAACGGCAAAGCGATATGGCTCGCGGCACATCGACAAGTAGGATTGGCCGTGCCGAATTCCTGTTTTTTTCTTGCGGCTGACGGCGGCTACTTTCCCTATGCATGTCTGGCCGCGCGCAGAATACTGGACGTCTCCGCGACGACCCCCGGCTTCATTCTTCACGTTGGCGCAAGTGAGGACGATGTGCAGGTCGCCCGGCGCCTGCTCAAAGACCAGATTGCACTGGTCGACGTTTCGTCGTTCATGGCGAAGGTCAGGTCCGGCTTCCGTGACAGCGGTATCGCTGCATTCATTCGGCTTTTCGCCGATCAGATGCCTGCGTTCGAGGGATATGACCGGATCGCTTACACGGACTGCGACGTGCTTTTCAACCGGGACATCGGGGATCTGACTAATCAACAACTTCACGCCCCGCTGTTGGCAGCCCACGACGACTACATGTACTTCCTGCCGACCTACCGACAGAAGCTCGCTATGCAGCCGGGGGCGCCGTACTTCAATTCAGGCGTGCTGCTGTTTGATATGAGTGCTGTGCGCGAACAAGGGTTGTTGGAGCGCACCCGCCATGTCGCCATGGAGAAGAAGCTCAACGACCAAAATGCGCTCAACATCGCCTTCGAGGGCAAGTGGCAGACGATGCATCCCAATTGGAATTTGATGTCCAACTACACCAAGGAGTACAGATTCTCCCAGGCATACGCCCGACATTTTTCCGGCAGCAAGCCATGGGGAGGGCAGGTTGGCGTGGAACTCGACGCCCTCGCAGTGTATCGCGATCTTGCCAAGGACACGCCATGGCTTTCGCGTTTCCGGCAACGCATTCCGTTCGAACGGGGCGTGCTGAAGAGGCTTGGACGCAGTATCGATGCCGCGCGAGGGCTGTTGTTGAACGACGCGCGCAAAAAGCGGCGGGCTCACTATGATGGCCGCAAGACACACAAGATGTACGCCGAGCAGGCTGATGCCGGTGCCATGGCCGTGCATTTTCCAGAAGTGCTGGGTGGTTTCGCCTGAGAGTTACAGTGGGCCTGGACGAAACAAGGAGCAGTTGAAGGGTGAGCTTTTATAGCATGTCACAGAAATCGTGTTTCTTTTTCGCTGCTGACCAAAATTTCTTCCCTTACGCCTGTCTGGCCGCGCGCCGCGTACTGGATGTTTCTGGCCCCGTCGACGGCTTTATTCTGCACACCGGTATTGTTCCCGCCGAAGATCGCTCGCTCGGCGAGCGTGTGCTCGGTGGAAGGATCGGAATCATCGACGTAACGAAATTCATGGACGCGACGAACTTCAACCGTGGGCCACATCCTACTCTTGCAGCCTATATCAGGCTGTTTGCCGATCAATTGCCTGAATTCGAACCATATGACCGCATCGCCTATTCAGACGCCGACGTGCTTTTCAACCGATCGATAGAAGACCTCTGCAACGTCCCGCTCAACGCTCCGCTGCTGGCCGCACACGACGAGCAAACCTATTTCGACGCGAAGTTCAGGAATCATCTGCCGGTGCAGCCTGGGGCGCCGAAATTCAATTCGGGTGTGCTGGTGTTCAACATGCCGCTCGTCAGGCGTGAGGGACTGCTGGAGCGTACGCGGGAGTTGGCGTCCGAGCATGTCTACGGAATGGACCAAGGCCCATTAAACGTGGCCTTCGAGGGACGGTGGCAGACGATGCACCCGTTCTGGAACGTGATGACCAACTACACCAGCCAGATCCCTTTCAGCCGCTGCTACGCCCGCCACTTCGCCTGGGGCAAGCCCTGGGACCGTCCGCCGATCGGTGTCGAGGTCGACGCCATGGCGATCTATCGCGATCTGGCGAAAGGCACTCCCTGGGCCGGCCGTTTCAGCAGCAGCTGGCCGATCAAGAGAGGCATACTGAAAAACCTCGGCCGCAAGTTCGACGCCATCAGCGGGATTTTGCTCAACGACGAGAAGCGCAAGCGACGGGCGCGGTTCGACGCCGAAAAGGTCAGCGCCATCTTTGCCGATCACGCCGACAAATCGATGCTGGCAGTGCGGTATCCCGAGCGGGTGACCGGTATCGCGAGATAGACAAAATCGTCGGTCGCAATTCGTTCTGAAGGCGAAGTCATCCGAACTCGGCGGCTTTCCCATCGGTTTAGCTTGCCGCCACCGCCCGCAACCCGCGCTGATGCCTGTATTCCAGCGCGATCGCGCCCCAGATCAGGCCGAGCAGCAGGTAGACATGGCGCCAGTGGTCGATATCGATGAATGTGCCGAGCCCGATATTGCCGATGAAAGCGACGTAGGCGCAGAGCAGATAGGGCTGCCACGGCCGGTCGCGCAAAAGGATGCGGAAGCCGGCCGCGATCGTCCACAGCGTCAGCGACAGAAACGAGACGAAGCCGAGCCAGCCATAATCCATCAGCGTCTTCAGCCAGATGTCGTGCGTGTCTTCGCCGAAAATGGTGCCGAACACCAGCGGGCCGATGCCGAGCGGATGTTCGAGCGCCATCTCGAAGCCGATCGTGTAGCGGGCAAAGCGGCCAAGGCGCGCCGTGTCGTAGCTCTGTTCGAGCTGGGCGCGGCTGGAAAACATCTCGCCGACGCCGGGCAGCTGCAGGATGACGATCATGGCGACCACCAGCAGGGTGACGGCGGCTATGCTCATGATGATGACGCGCAGCCGGAACTTGCCGCTGTTGCTTTGCAGGAACAGGGCGCCGGTGAGCAGGATGGCCGAGACGGCGAACATGCCCCAGGCGCCGCGCGAGAAGGAGAAGAAAATGCCGGCGGTGATGATCAGCAGCGGCACCGCCAGAAGCGGCATGCGCGCGATCGAGCCGGTCAACAGGAGATAGAGCAGATAGATGCCGGGCAGCACCAGGAATGGTCCGAACACGTTCGGATCCTGGAAGGCGCCCTGGGCGCGGTCGTATCTGGTGAAGATTTCAGCGCCCGGGAAAGCGTGGAAATAGCCGGCAATGCCGAGCAGCGAGGTCACCACCGCGGAGACGACATAGGCGATGAAGATCAGCCGGTAGAGGCCGGGCTGCACCGCCGTCACAGACGAGAAGAACACCGCGGTGAACGCGAGAAAAAGCGAGACGGCGAGATAGAGCGGTGTGTTGGCGAGATCGGCCATCTGCGTCATGGCAATCATGCCGCCGATGTTCATCGTGATCAGCAGCACGAGCAGCGGCACGGCGGCGCGCGATATGCGCAGGCCAAACAGCACCCACACCCCGATCAGCCCGAGCATGCAAAGATCGTAGGGCGCCGGTTCGTCGATGACGAAGCCTGACAGGAAGACGCCGAAAAACACCGCGCCCGAGGATATCAGCGCGATCAGCTTGGCATTGACCGCAGCCTGCGGCACATCATGGGAAATCGCGCTCAATAGGCGTTTTCCGTGTTGAGCAGCCGCAGCGGCGTCATGACCAGGATGCGCAGATCGAACAGCATCGACCAGTTCTCGATGTAATAGAGGTCATATTCCGTGCGCATGCGGATCTTCTCATTGGTGTCCATCTCGCCGCGCCAGCCATTGATCTGCGCCCAGCCGGTAACGCCGGGCTTGACCTTGTGGCGGGCGAAATAGCCGTCGACCACCTCATTGTAGAGAAGGTTGTGCGACTGCGCGGCAATCGCATGCGGGCGCGGGCCAACCAGTGACAGCGTGCCGAACAGCGAGTTGAAGAACTGCGGCAGCTCGTCGATCGAGCTCTTGCGGATGAAGCGGCCGACGCGGGTGACGCGCGGATCGTTCTTGGTCACCGTCTGCTTGGCGGTCGGGTCCGAGCGGTCGGTGTACATGGAGCGGAATTTGTAGACTTCGACGATCTCGTTGTTGAAGCCGTGCCGCTTCTGCTTGAATAGCACCGGCCCCTTGCTGTCGAGCTTGATGGCGATGGCAGTCGCCAGCATCACCGGTGAGAACAGGATGATGCCGATCAGCGAGAAGACGATGTCGAAGGCGCGCTTGGCGACCGAATCCCAGTCGTTGATCGGCCTGTCGAAGATATCGAGCATCGGCACCGAGCCGATGTAGGAATAGGCGCGCGGGCGAAACTGCAAAGCGTTCGAATGCGCCGAGAGCCGGATGTCGACCGGCAGCACCCACAGCTTCTTCAGCAGTTGCAGCACGCGCGTTTCGGCAGTCAGCGGCAGCGACACGATCAGCATGTCGATGCGCGCGATGCGGGCGAATTCCATCAGCTCCGAAATGGTGCCGAGCTTGGGATAGCCGGCCACGATCGGCGGCGAGCGCTTGTCGCCGCGGTCATCGAAGATGCCGCAGATACGGATGTCGTTGTCTGGCTGCTTCTCGACCGAGCGGATCAGCATCTCGGCCGCCTTGCCGCCGCCGACGATGACGGCGCGGCGTTCCATGCGGCCGTTGCGCGCCCAGCGCCGGATCAGCTTCGACATCACCAGCCTGAGGCCGAACAGCAGAAGCAGGCCGACGACAAACCAGGTGCCGAACAGCAGACGCGAATAATCCTCCGACATTTTCATGATGAAGGCCGTCAGCGCCATCAGCGCGAAGGTGCCGGCCCAGACCATCAGCACGCGGCCGAGATTGGAGATCGGTCGCATCAAGGCGGAGATCTGGTAGCAATCGCTGACGTCGAGCAGCACCACGGCCACGAATGACGCCGCGGCAATGGTCAGCGGATATTGCCAGGCGAGATAGTTGAAGAAGCCGACAAAGTGGAAGTAGAGCGCGAGCCCCGACAGGAACAGCAAGCCGAATTCGCCTATGCGCAATACGCCGCTGACCATGACCGGCGACATCGTATCGCGCCGGTATTGCGAGGCGACCTGGCGGGCAACACTGTTCATGCCGCCGGGCGTGGGGCTCTCGGCAGGACTGTCGAATTTGCGCACCGCATCGGCCGAAAAGCGGCGCGTGGGGTCGGTCTCGTTCATCGGGTTTCCCACAAGCTTCCGCGATGACGATAGCAGAAAGAGAGCTAAAAAAACCTTGAGACAACTTGTGGTTTTGGAGGGTCGTCTATCTGTTAAGCGCGGCGAAATAGGCCTTTTCGATTTCGGCGGCCATCACATCGGCGCCGAATCGCGCCTTGAGGCTGGCCGTATCGGGCATGACGCGCCGGTAGGCGTCGAGATCGCGCAGCGCTTCACCCACCTTGTCGCCGAGTTGGCGCGGATCGGGACGGATCAGGGCAGGGGATCCCTCACCGAAGATTTCGGGAATGCCGCCGACGGCCGTGGCGATCATCGGCCTGCCGGCCGCTAGCGTCTCCAGAACGATATAGGGCATGGCTTCCGCGCGGGAGGGGACGACGACCAGATCGGCCAGCGAAAATGCCTCCCTGGCTGGCATAGGCGGCAAGAAGCGGACCTGTTTTTCGAGGCCCAGCCGTTTCACCTGCGCATGGTAGCGCGGCAGGTCGTCGCCATCGCCGACCATGACCGCGGTCAAGCGGCGCTCAAGCTGGGACCCGGCCAGCACCAGCGCCTCGATGAAAATGTCAGGCCCTTTGAGGTCGCGCATCATGCCGATGTAGAGCAGGTCGGCTGCGTCGGGCTGTGCGACCACCGGTTCGAACTCGGCGGCGCGCAGGCCGTTATAGACCAGCGTGTTCGGGATAGGCGGTTCGCCGACCTTCTTGCGATAGGTGCGCCGCTCATAGTCGGAGACGAACAGCAGGCAGTCGGTGAAGCGCGCCATGAAGCGCTCGAGCGCGAAGAACAGCTTCCCGGTCGTCGTCGTTTCATCATAGTGGAGGGAGCCGCCATGCGGCGAATAGAGGCGGGCTACGCGAGACCTAGATACCCGCAACAATGAGCCGAACAGACGGGCATAGGCGCCACCTTTGGCGCCATGTCCGTGCAACACGTCCGGCTGCAATTCCTTGATGATCCTGTAAGTGCGCCAGGCCGAGGCGAAGTCGCCCGGCCCGACATGGCGCTGCATCGGCGTGCGATGGATGCCGAGCGCCAGGCTGTCCTTCATCTGGTCGAACAGGCGTTCCTCGTATTCGCCGCCGGTGGTCGAATCGCAGACGATGCCGACAACATGTCCGGCGGCGAGCTGGGCCTCGGTCAGGTCGCGCACATGCCGGAAGATTCCGCCGACGGGTGAGCGAAAGCAGTGGACGATCCTGAGCTGGTCCGCCACGTTGATGTCAGAACAGGCGTTCGCGAACGTAGACCGTGTCGCCCGGCAGCAGCGGATCGGAGGTAACCACCCGGCCCGTCATCACCTTGCCGTTGATGTCGCGGGTGATGTCGACGCTTTCCTGGTTGGCGCGCGGCGAGAAACCGCCAGCAATCGCGATGGCCTTCTGCACGGTGAGGCCCGGCACGTAGGAATACTGGCCGGCGGCGCCCACTTCGCCCATGACGAAGATCGGCCGGTAGCGATCGATCTCGACCGACACGTCGGGGTCGCGCAGATAGCCTTGGCGCAGTTTGTCGGCGAGCGCTTTTTCCAGCTGTTGGGCCGTGTGGCCGCGCGCCGGCACCGCGCCGACCAGCGGGAAGGACATGTAGCCGGACTGGTCGACACTGTAGGTGTTGGTCAGACCGTCCTGTTCGAACACCGTGACGCGGACACGGTCGCCGGCGCCGAGCCGATACGGCTGGTCGAGTACCTCGTGGAAGGCCGCCGGCGTCGGCCGGTAGCTGGAGCAGCCGGCGAGGATCGACACGGCCAGCAGAGCGCGAAACAGACCAGCAGCGCTTTTCATGATCGGACACACACCTTCGTCGCTATGGCCGCCAGGACACGGCGGCAAACCTTAAGGATCTGGGTTCGTTATCATCCTGTTAGGGTTAATGGCCGGTAAAGGGACGCGGCCGATTTGGCGGCAATCGACAAAAAGCCGTATAGTTTTGCTGGCTTTGTTTACCGGATGTCAGCAAACCCTAACAGCTGCTTACCGCGATCTTAACGGCTGAGTTACCATAGTTGTTTACGCTACCATCTAGCCTCATGTCCGGAGCAGGAATGCATGTCCGACCAGTCCGCGGCCGCAGATGTCGATGTCGACCTGAGACAGCTCTTCGCCAGCCTGGCGCGGAACTGGCTGCGCATTCTTGTGATCACGCTTCTCGTCACTGGTCTCGCCTTCGCGTTCGCGTGGCTTGCCACGCCGCATTATAAGGCCACGACGCAGCTGAAAATCCAGTTGAGCGAATCGGCCTATACGCGGCCTGCCGGCACCAATGAAGACGACAAACCTGTGCTCGATGCGGAAGGTGTAGCAACCGAGGTTCAGGTCATTTCCTCGTCCGACATTCTCAAGCAGGTGGCTGCCGACCTTAAGCTGGGCGACAAGCCCGAGTTCAACGATGCGCTCGGCATGTCGCCGGTCACCCGGCTCCTGGTCGTTGCCGGGCTGAAGAGCGATCCGGAAGAAATTCCGCTCGAAGAGCGCGTGCTGACGAAGATGCGCGACAAGCTCAATGTTTATGGCGTGGAAAAGACCCGCGTCATCGCCGTCGAATTTTCCTCTGAAGATCCCCAGCTTGCCGCCGACATTCCGAACGCCATTGCCAAGGCCTACCTGGCCTACCAGGCGGATGCCAAGACCAAGTCGAACGCCGCCGCGACCGCCTTCCTCGGGCCGGAAATCGACGATCTGCAGAAGCAGGTCAGGGATGCAGAGGCCAAGGTCGCGGCCTTCCGCTCCGCCCAGTCGGACCTGTTGATGGCTGGCAACAATTCGGTGCTGGCGACGCAGCAATTGTCCGAGCTATCGACCGAACTGTCGCGTGTGCGCGCCAGCCGCGCC